>DVJH01000060.1 GCA_018710795.1 Candidatus Galligastranaerophilus gallistercoris
AATTAATGACTTCGCCCTGCTTTTCCGCGATATTTCCGTCAACCGCTTTAACAAAATAAGCATGAGACTCATCTTCCAATTTAATTATCGGCCTGTTGTGGGTTAAATCAAGAATATTATCCTCCCCGGGGAGCTTTTGCATTGTTTCTGCAATGCCTTCGGCTTCTCTTTGATTTATTGCAAGGTTTCTTTTTGATAAATAATCCGCACTTGTATCATTTACATCAAATTCTTTAATACCGCCGTTACTTTTAACAAGAACTCTTCCGCCTGCAAACGGCTGATTCAACCGTAAGGGGTTTATTTTCATAATCTTTGCCTTTCATTATTATTCATTTTGCTTTTTATATATGTATAGCTGCCCGCAACAAGCGCGAGTGAACCGTTTATCAGCATAGAATTTTTAAGAGGAGATTTAAAAACAGTGCATTTTCTTGACACCAAATCAAGCCCTAAGCCGAACCCCAGCCACGTAGCAGCAGTTGTCAGGCTCTTTTTTGCCGCATTATCATCTTTTTTGAAAACTGCATTTTTTGCATACGGCCTAAACCCGTATTGAACAGTATTTATATTTTGTATTTTCATAAATCAATGCTTCTTATATGTATGCTTTTTATGCCGTAAGGAAGGCAAAATGCATTATAAATAAAGAGATTTAATATTTCAACGTTTTATTTCAATTTTTCTCTTAATTTATCCAGAAATAATTTTGCGGCGGGAGAAAACATTCTGTATTTTTTCCAGACAACATCAAGCCCCGATTGAAGCTTTGGCTTTAAGGGAATAAATTTAAGAGGACTTTTACCCGTATCATTTATAAGCCCCTTCAGAGAAACAGCATGTCCTATTCCCGATTCGACCATAATCCCTGCGTTATATACAAGATTGTAAGTTGCAACAATGTCTAAATTATCAAACTCATCGCCGAACCAATCCAAAAACCCCGAATCTTTTGAATATTTTCTGGACATTTGTCTGGAAGCGATAATCGGAAGTTTAGCCAAATCATAAAGAGTTACGAATTTTTTATCCGCCAGTATGGAATCTTTTTTTGTGATAACGCCCCATGTGTCATAATAAGGAAGCGTAATACTGTCATATTTTTTCAAATCAATCGGCTGGATTAAAACCCCGAAATCAAGAAGGCCTCTATCCAGCTTTTCGGTAACATCTTCTGCGTTGCCCGAATAAATATGATACTTGATATCAGGGTATTCCTGTCTTATTTCTTTAATAATATCCGTTAAGAATTTAATTGCTCTTGTTTCGCCTCCGCCTATATATACATCACCCTTGATTATATCCGTAATTGATTTGAATTCTTCCGTCGTCCTGTCTGCCATATCGACAATTTCCTGCGCACGGTTTCTTAAAATCATTCCTTCCTGAGTTAATGTTACCTTGTATTTTCCCCTTATTAAAAGTTTATGCCCGAGCTCTTTTTCCAAATCTTTTAGCTGTCTTGTTAAAGTAGGCTGTGTTAAATGAAGCGAATTTGCAGCGCCCGTTATGCTTCCTTCCCTTGCTACCGCCAAAAAATATTTTAAAACCCTGATTTCCATAACAATATCCTATTAATGCCTTACGGGCATATTTTAACATACAATATAAGTATTTGCTATTTATTAAAACCCGTAAATAATAAAAATATGAATATTGAAAAATTAATTCAAAATTTAAAAGATTCAAACTGCTCCGAAGATTTAATCGAAGAAATCGTAACTCTTGATAATAAAGGGGAAATTTCAAACGAATTAAAACTTCTTGAAAGACACAGGAAAAATCTTCTTGAAAAGCTTCATCAAAACCAGAAATATATAGATAATCTTGATTATCTGATTTTTAATTTCAGAAAAAAAATTAAAGGATAAAATATGGAAATTCTGAACGTAACGACAAAAAGAGGACTTGAATTAAAAGGTGCGATTTTCGGTGATAATTCAAACGATACCTGTCTTATAATGCTCACGGGCATTTGCTCGAATGTTTTTCAAAACGAACTTTTATATAAAACGGGGCTTCTTTTGGAAAAAAATAAAATAACCTGCATTATTGCCCATGCCCATGATTCATTTTCCTGCTTTGCATATACCGACCATTCAATTAAAAAACAAAGCCACAAAGGCACATTTAATGATGAATTCGATAAAGTATACGAAGACGTTGAAAGCTATGTCAAATTTGCAAAAGAAAAAATGGGCTTTAAAAGAATAATCTTAGCGGGGCATTCTTTAGGATCAAATAAAATCATTAATTACCTCGGAAACACAAAAGACGATTTTATTGATTATTTTATAATCTCATCGCCCGTTGATATTATGCACTGGTGGAACATTATGCCCAACATCGACAAATGTTTCGATATGGCAAAATCATGGGTTGAAAATAACAGAGGAGATGATATTCTTCCGTTTTTATTCGGCGGGTTTTCGCCGATGACCGCAAACACGGTAATAGGGTTCCATAACGCAGATAACCTTAAAAATTGCCCCGTAATATCTAAACAGGGCGAAACAAATTCCCTCTATAACATAAAACCGTTCGGAACGTTCTTAATAGGCTCAAAAGATTCGGTAACGGGCGACAGCCCGAAAAAGTTTATGGAAACACTCAATTCATGGACAAAACACCCGAAATTAAATCGGGTTATAGAAATTGAAGGCGCAAGCCACATTTTCTATAATATGCACGATATATACGCAAATACAATTCTTGATTGTATTCAAAATCATTATATGGCGGCAGCACTCTAAGGGAGACAAACAAAAATGGAAAAATCGGAATTTATAGAATTTATGAAAACAAAAACTCCCGCAAGAAAAGGGATGGAAGTTTTTGACGAATTTCATAAATTAAGCGAAAACGCAAGAAAAATAACAATGGAAATTAACAATAAATACCACACAAAAGAAGAATTGACGGAATTATTTTCAATTTTGACAAATAAAAAAGTCGATGATTCATTCAGGCTTTTCCCTCCCTTTTATACCGACTGCGGAATAAATATAACGGTAGGGAAAAACGTTTTTATAAATGCCTGCTGCAATTTTCAAGACCAAGGGGGAATTACAATCGGAAATAACTGCTTAATAGGGCATAACGTTACGATTGCAACCCTAAACCATGATATCGACCCCGATAAAAGAGCCGATATGTACCCTGCCCCCGTAAAAATAGGAAATAACGTCTGGATAGGTTCCGATACAACGATTTTGCCGGGTGTTACAATCGGGGATAATTCCGTAATCGGTGCAAAAAGCCTTGTTGTAAAAGATATCCCCGCAAATTGCATTGCATTCGGGCACCCCTGCAAAATGATAAAAGAAATAAAGGAGAATAAATATGCTCTATGAAACTCACTACGCCGTTAAAAAATTAGTTGAATTTTTCACCGTTAATTTAGATAAGGAATAAAAAAATGACAAAAAAAGTTTTATTAATAGGAACAAGCCCCCGCAAAAACGGAAATTCAAACCAAATCTTAAAAGAGTTTGAAAAAGGCGCAAAAGAAAAAGGAAACGAAACCGAAACAATTTATCTTAATGATAAAACAATAAATTTCTGCAAAGGCTGCCTTGCATGCCAGAAAACAAAGAAATGCATAATAAAAGATGACGTAAGTGAAATACTGGAAAAAATGAAAATTTCAGACGTTATAGTCTTTGCAACCCCGATTTATTATTATGAAATGTCGGGGCAGATGAAAACATTAATCGACAGAACAAACCCGCTTTTTGCCGATGAATATAATTTTAGAGATATTTATTTAATAATGACAGCCGCAGATAGCGGCAACTATTCGGGCGACGGCTGCACAAAAGGGCTTCAGGGCTGGACAGATTGTTTTGA
>DVJH01000061.1 GCA_018710795.1 Candidatus Galligastranaerophilus gallistercoris
TTTTTTTAAATGGAGCGGGAGACGAGGATCGAACTCGCGACATCTTCCTTGGCAAGGAAGCATTCTACCACTGAATTACTCCCGCATTGATTTGTCGTTTTTTATATTACTATGATGAATTTTTTATTTCAAGTCCTAATTTTAATTTGTTTTAAATATCCCCCGTTTTATTTACGATTTATTCTTTTTGTAATAGAATATTTTTGATATCAGGAATTAATTTAAGGAGACATTATGAGAGATTTTTCACCCCTTCACAAAGAAAGATTAAATTATAAACCTAAATTGGCGGGTATTTTATCCAAAGGCATTAATAGCGTTAAGGTGTCTTTGGGGGAAAATACAACTGCAGTTAAAGATAAAGAAGAAATAAAAGAACTTTTCCGTGATGTATACGGTCAGCCCATTGTTTCATTTAACGACAACGGCGAAACCTTAAATCAAACAAAGAAAAACGTCGGCGTTATTTTATCGGGAGGTCAGGCGCCCGGAGGTCATAACGTTATTGCGGGATTGTACGATGCTCTTAAACAATCAAACCCCGCAAATAAATTATACGGTTTCTTGGGTGGCCCGAGCGGCATAATTGAAGGTAAATATATTGAATTTGACGATAAATATATTGATTCATACAGAAACACGGGCGGTTTTGATATCATCGGTTCGGGCAGAACAAAACTTGAAACCGAAGAACAGTTTGAACAAACCTTAAAAACTTGTAAATCTCTTGATATTGATGCCGTTGTCATAATCGGCGGCGATGATTCAAATACAAATGCCTGCATGCTTGCTCAATGGTTGAAAGCAAAAAATACGGGTATTCAGGTAATTGGTTGTCCGAAAACAATTGACGGCGACCTTAAAAATTCACAGATTGAAATCTCATTCGGGTTTGATACTGCAACAAAAACGTATTCCGAATTGGTGGGAAATATTGAAAGAGATGCAAATTCGGCTAAAAAATACTGGCATTTCATTAAATTAATGGGAAGATCGGCAACACATGTAGGTCTTGAAGTTGCGCTTCAAACACAACCCAATATTACATTAATTTCCGAAGAAGTTGAAGCAAAAAAACAGTCCTTAAAATCAATTGTTGATTATATAACAGATGTTGTGGTCAAACGTTCAAATGCGGGTAAAAACTTCGGCGTTGCGCTTATCCCCGAAGGTTTAATCGAATTTATTCCCGAAATGAAAACCATGATTTCCAATTTAAACGATATTTTGGCAGTTTTAGAAAAAGATTCGGCATTTGTTAATGCAAGTAATGAGGATAAATATAGAACAATCGAACAAAAGCTGGATTCTGCAAACGCTTCTGTTTTTAATTCTCTTCCCGATTTAATTAAAGCTCAATTATTAATGGATAGAGACCCCCACGGCAACGTTCAGGTTTCAAAAATCGAAACCGAAAAACTTTTAATTGAAATGGTTAAAACCAACCTTAAAAAATTAAAAGCCGAAGGTAAATATAACGGTAAATTCTCTGAACAGGCGCATTTCTTCGGATACGAAGGAAGATGTGCGGCACCTTCAAACTTTGACGCGGATTATTGCTATTCATTGGGCTATAATGCGTTTGCTTTAATTTTAGGGGGCTTCACGGGGTATTTATCATGCATTAAAAATTTAACCGAACCTGCCAATAAATGGATGGCAGGCGGCGTTCCTTTAACCATGATGATGAATATGGAAAAACGCCACGGTAAAATGAAACCCGTTATTCAAAAGGCGCTTGTTGAATTGGACGGACCCGTATTTAAAGAGTTTGAAGCAAACAGAGAAAAATGGGCTTTAAATGACTGTTATGTATACCCGGGAGCCATTCAATATTTCGGGCCTTCAGAGGTTTGTGATGTTACTACAATTACTCTTCAATTAGAACAGAAAAAGGCAGCCTTAACATGCTGAAATGCGGAATTGTAGGACTTCCGAACGTCGGAAAATCAACTCTTTTTAATGCCTTAACGTTATCCGATAATGCGCAGAGCGCAAATTATCCGTTCTGCACAATCGAACCAAACGTGGGCGTTGTAAACGTTCCCGATGAGAGGCTTTATGTCCTAAAGCCTCTCGTTAAAACGGATACCGTCATTCCTGCCGCAATTCAATTTGTTGATATTGCGGGGCTTGTAAAGGGTGCAAGCAAAGGAGAGGGGCTCGGGAATCAGTTTCTTGCAAACATCAGAGAGTGCGACGCCATTATTCAGGTTGTAAGATGTTTTGATGACCCTAATACAATCCATGTTTCAGGCAGAATTGATCCTATCGATGATATTGAAACAATAAATACGGAACTTGCGCTTGCAGATATTCAAACGCTTGAAAACCGCCTGAAAAAAATAACAAAATCCGCGAAATCCGGCGATAAAGAAGCGGCTTTGGAAAATTCGGTTATCGAAAAATTAATGCCGTATCTGGAGCAGGGCAGTTTTATCAATGTTAAAGAATTGTTTGACGAAGAAGAACAAAAAGTTTTAAAACATTTCTTTTTATTGATGACAAAACCCGTTATTTATTGCGCTAATGTTGCGGAAGGCTATTTAAAGACGGGCAATGAATATGTTAATAAAGTAAAAGAATACGCAGACAAACAAGGCGCCCAAACGGTTATGATTTGTGCCGGAATTGAAGCGGAACTTGTTTCTTTGGGAAAAGAAGAAGCAGAAAGTTACTTAAAAGAACTCGGTGTTAAAACATCGGGTATAGATAAAATGATAAAATCCGCATATGATTTATTGGATCTTCAAACCTATATAACCGCGGGCGAAAAGGAAGTAAGAGCATGGACCATTAAAAAAGGTACAAAAGCTCCGCAGGCGGCAGGCGTTATTCATACCGATTTTGAAAAAGGCTTTATTAAGGCTGAAGTTGTTTCGTATGATGATTTTGTAAACTCGGGCGGCTGGCTTCAGGCAAGAGAAAAGGGGCTTGCAAGGCTTGAAGGAAAAGATTATATCGTTAAAGACGGCGATATAATGTTATTCAGATTTAATTCATAATAAAAAGGCGGAATTTAAAACCGCCTTTTATTTATTTTTCTCAATTTCCAAAAGCGCCTCGGGACCCGTTAAATTTTCAAGAATTGTTCTTGAAAGGTCATATTTTGCTTTTGCTTTTGTTAAATATTCCTGAGCATTCCTGTAAAATGTATCCGCAACGATGATTTCTTCTCTTGTACCGTTGTTTTGGACCGTTTCATACATAATTTTTCTTTTGTTTAAGTTATCCTGTGCCATATTGTATAATTCTTTATTTGAAATATAGTCCATATATAAGAATAATAATTTTTTCTGGAGTTCATCAATTTTTCTTACCAGAATAACCATATCCGCATCGTTTACTTTGGTAAATTTGTAGTTTACTTTTTTATCATCGCTTGTAATTGCTCCGACCAGGCTTCCGCCTATAAGTGCACCTGCCGCCATATAGGGGTTATCGCTCATTGCGGTTCCCGCTATGGATGAAAAACTTGCAACGGGTTTTATGATTTTTTTAATTATCCCCTCATTGGGCTTATTCTCTTCGGGGTTTGATAATTTATATATCGCATATCTTATCGTTTCGCTTCTTTGGATTGCGCTGTTATACAGTATACTTAAATCGGATAAAACCTTTCCCGAATCCGAGTCCATTTCATCTATAATTTCATCGGACAGGTATTTTATGTTTAAATCCATAAAATTCAGATTGTTATCCGTATCATCTATTGTTTTAACTATGACTTCATTTTTTTTGGTTTCCGCCTTTACTTCTTCATATCTTACTTCCGGAGTATTTCCCGTTCCCAATCTTGAAGCATAAGGCATTTGTATGTTAAGAGTTTCGTATGTTATTGCAAATACGGGAGAAGAAAATAAAAGAAATATAAACGGCAGAATTATTTTTTTCATTTATTTTAACCTCCTTTCGGTATTGAAAATTTTCTTTTTTCAAAATTGAGGTCGGATTGTTCTATTCCCTGTGTTTTAAGTTCGTATACAACAAGGTTTAGCTGATCGATTGCCTCTTTCCCCGCCAGCCTTTGGAGCATTAAATAATATCTTTTTGCTTCCTGTTTAAGCTCGTATTCTTCCATTAATTTTTCCTGCCATGCGGCGGAATTTACTGTTATTTCAAGGTTATCGCCGCTTTTTAGGGCGTCAGAGTAATTTTTATTTTTTAAAAGCATTTGTTCTCTTAAATCTTTAAGACGAATAAGAGAATTTTTATAGCAATAATATGCTATAACGATTTCATCCTGCAGGTCTTCAATTAATCCCGCCAATTCTATGGCTTCCGTGTCTGTCAGGGGAGAATTCATTAAGATATCCGTATTTTTCTTATTAATTAAGTTGTTTGCAAGTCTTGCTGTTGCATAAGAAGCAGATTGAACCGCATAATTCATGCCTAAAAATGAAGGTAAAATCGAAGCGCCCGATATGATTGCGCTTAAACTTTTTGCCATTAAGGACGAGTGGATTCTTCTTTGTTCTTCAGGGATTGCGAGTTTTTCCAGAGTAAATTTTATAATCGGATTGTTACTTACCGTTGCAGTCCAGATAATTTCCAAATCTTCAACATCTTTTTCCTGCTGTTTATTTATGATTATCTGCGCCTGCTCCTGTTCGGTTACAAAAAGGTCGCCCTTTAATTCTTTCACTTCGGGCTTCACCGTTACCTTATCGGGGACGGATTTTGTATCAATTTCAAACGCAATTGCAGCCAAATTCGGGCTCAAAAGCGCTGCCAATAAAATTAAGCTTCCAACTCCTCGTTTCATAATTACATATTAACATCAAAATTAATTTAGTACATGTAATCGGATTCCTGATTATCTTCTTCATCCTGAAGGGAAGATAAATCATAGCTGTAGCTTGAATCAAAATCTTCGGGGAGTTTGTCCGTGTCGGGCCAGAGCGTGCCTTCATCAAATCTGCAGGCGGATAAATTTTCGCTCAGTGCAAAATCTGATTCTTCAAGGTTTGCTTCGTTTAAAATGCAACCTGCCATATCTGCATCCTGAAAATTGCAATAATGAACTTCCGCATAGCTGAAATCGGCACCGTATAAAGTTGTATTTGTAAAGTCGCATTCGACAAAACGGCATCTTGTAAAATCACAGCTTGTAAAATCACTGTCGGCAAAGTTGACGTTTGTAAATTGGGTTTCAGAGAACGTCGAACCCGTAAAATCAATGTTGTTTAAGTTTATATTTGAAATTTCGCAAGAAGCAAGTTCAACTTCGCTCATATCGACAACGTCCGATACTTCGCTTTTTTGAAGTTCAAAATTTCCTTTGTCGTTTAAAATTAAGTCTATCCATTTGTCTTTTGACAGGTTTGCCATTATTTGTCTCCCGATAACCGATTATTCTTGTATTTTATTAGATTTAACAATATATATCAAGCTTTTTTTATGTTTCGTTTATTCCGGCGCTCATTGCAAGAATCGTTGCCTGTACTCTGTTCTCGACGCCTATTTTTCTGTATATGTTGTTAAGGTGTGTTTTTACCGTTATTTCTCTTATAAAAAGTTTGTCCGCAATTTGAGAATTTGATTCTCCGATTGAAACCAGTCTTAAAATTTCTTTTTCTCTTTGTGTCAGTGCGTGAATGGATTCTATTTTTTTAACTTCGCTTTTTTTCCAGTTTGAACGTCTTAATAATGCTTCGATTCTTGCCAGAAGATTGGGAAAAACAAACGGTTTTATAATATAATCATCCGCCCCCTGTTTTAAGCCCGATATTTGTTTTATATCATCATCTACGGCGGTGAGCATAATAACGGGGATGTTTTTTAATATTTTATTGTTTCTTATTGCTTTCAGCGTGCTCCAGCCGTCCATAACGGGCATCATGACGTCCAGTAATACAAGGTCGTATTTAAAATAGTTTTTATTTAATTCATCTAATCCCGATTTACCGTCGGGCATGGTTTCAACTTCGTATCCGTACATTGAAAGCATATCTGCCGCAGGATTGGGGTTGTCATCTATCATTAAGATTTTTTTAATTTCATCCGTCATATTAAATTTTCCCTGATAGCTTTAATTGCGGCCTGTGTTCTGTCGTCAACCGATAATTTCTGCAAAATCGAACACATGTGAACTTTTGTCGTATTAATTGATATATTTAATTTTTTTGCGATTTCATTGTTTGAATTTCCGTTTGCAAGAAGCGATAAAACGCTTAATTCTTTTGAAGTCAGGTTGTATTTGTTATTTGTGTCTTCTTCTTTTTGTTTTAACCCCGCCGTTTTTTGCATAACGATTTTTGAAACGGATGAATCAAACCACATTGACCCCGTCATTACGTCTTTTATAAGTTCAATCAGTTTTTTGGGGTCTATGTCTTTTGAACAATATGCGCTGATTCCCGCTTCAAGACACCCTTCGACTTCTTTTTGTTCGTTGTGGGATGTAATTACGATTATTTTAATGTCGGGATAATTTTTCTTTATTTCGGCAGATGCCGTTACTCCGTCAATAACGGGAAGCCCCAAATCCATTAAAACAACATCAATTTTATGTTCTTTTAAAATTTTATAGGCATTTTGCGCATTTTCGGCTTCAAAAATCTCTTCCGTAAAATCTTCGTCTTTTAAGGAAGTTAAAAGCGCAAAACGTGTAAGCGCATGGTCTTCTACTATAAGTATGTTACACCCTCTCATAACTTTAAAATTATACTTAAAGTTTAGTTTTTTTACAAATACTTATTATTTTGCTTTACAACAAATATTCTTTTTTAGTATGATAGCTCTTAATGAGGTTATGAATTATGATTGAAATCAAAGATGTTGAACATGTTGCAAAGCTTGCAAGATTGGAATTAACGGAAGATGAGAAAGTTAAATTTTCTAAGCAGCTGGGCGATATTTTGAAATATATGGATCAATTAAACGAGGTTGATACGACGGGGGTTGAACCGATGAATCACCCGATTGATTTTTCAAATGTGCTTCGAGACGACGTTGTCAGCTATGAGCTTTCGAGAGAAGAGCTGATGGCAAATGCCCCCGAAGTTGAACAAGATTTCTTCAAAGTCCCTAAAATAAGTTAATTTTAGGGACTTAATTTTTATAAGGTATTAAGGGCAATAAGGTATGACAAAATATATTTTTATAACGGGCGGTGTTGTAAGTTCTTTAGGTAAAGGAATTGTGGCTGCAAGCCTCGGGAAACTTTTAAGAGCAAGGGGTTTTTCGGTTGCAATTCAAAAGTTTGACCCGTATATAAACGTTGACCCGGGGACAATGAGTCCGTTTCAGCACGGGGAAGTTTTTGTAACCGATGACGGCGCGGAAACCGATTTGGATTTGGGGCATTATGAAAGATTTACGAATACCTCACTGCACCAGATAAATAACGTTACATCGGGAAGCGTTTATCAAACCGTTATTCAAAAAGAAAGAAAAGGGGAATACTTAGGCGCCACGGTTCAGGTTATTCCGCATATTACAAACGAAATCAAAGCAAGGCTTCAGATGGCAACAAAACATTTTAAGCCCGACTTTTTAATAGCGGAAATCGGCGGCACCATAGGTGATATTGAAAGCTTGCCTTTTATTGAAGCAATAAGACAATTCAGATTGGAAGAAGGAATCGGAAATTCGATTTCAATCCATGTAACATTGCTTCCTTATCTGCAAACGTCGGGCGAATTAAAAACAAAACCCTCGCAGCACAGCGTTTATGTTTTAAGAAGCTACGGCATACAGCCCGAGGTTCTTGTCTGCAGAACGGCAATTCCCATTCATAAAGCCGAAAAAGAAAAAATTGCGCTTTTTTGTTCCGTTCAAAAAGACTGTGTTTTTGAATGCAAGGATATGAAATCGATTTACGAGGTGCCTTTGGCATTGGAAGCGCAGAATATGGCGGGTGTTGTTTTAAAATTGTTAAATATAAAAGATAAAAAACCCAATCTTTCTTCATGGGAAAAATTGGTTGATAAAATTAAACACCCCAAAAATACTCTGACCGTTGCGCTTGCCGGTAAATATACGGATTTGTCGGACGCTTATATATCGGTTGTTGAATCCTTGAAACACGCAGGTCTTGAATTTGATTCAAAAGTAAACATTAAATGGCTTGCAACCGAAGAGTGCACCGACTTAAACAAAGCAAAAGAGTTTTTATCGGATGTTGATGCGCTTGTTGTCCCCGGAGGATTCGGCGTCAGGGGGATAGAAGGTAAATTGAACGTAATCAGATACGCAAGAGAAAATAATCTTCCGTTTTTGGGTTTGTGCCTCGGGCTGCAATGCGCCGTTATTGAATATGCAAGAAATGTTGCAGGGCTTGAAGGGGCAAATTCAACCGAATTTGACGAAAATACAAAATATCCCGTAATTGACCTTATGACGGAGCAAAAAAACGTTGCGGGCTACGGCGGAACAATGAGGCTCGGGGCGTACCCCTGTCATTTAAAGGAAGGTTCAAAAGTGCATAAGGCATACGGAACCAAAATAATTTCCGAAAGACACCGCCACAGATATGAAGTAAACAGCGAGTATAAGAAATTAATTGAAGATAAAGGTTTAATTATATCGGGTTCATCTCCCGACGGGCTTTTGGCGGAGGTTGTGGAATATCCTAAAAATGATTGGTTTGTTGCATGCCAGTTTCACCCCGAATTTAAAAGCCGCCCCGAATCGGCACATCCTTTATTCAGGGGGTTGATTAAGGCTGCCGTAAACAGAAAAAAATGAGCTTAAAACCCGTATATTTTACGGGTTTTATTTTTCTTGCAAAAAGAAAATATTTTTAGTATTAATATTGTAGTAATTAATTATCCGAACGGCATTATGCAAGATACAAACACACAAAACGTTAAATGGCTCATATTTCTCGTAAGCGCAACGGGCGGGTTTTTAGCCATGCTTGATTCAAATACGATAAATGTTGCTTTGTATGAGATTGCCAAAGATTTTAATGCGGATATAAACGCCGTACAGTGGGTTGTAACGGGATATATTTTGATTTTAAGCTCGTTTTTGATGTTGTTCGGTAAATTAAATGATGTCGTAAACAGAAGAATTTTGTATACGACGGGTTTTCTGGTTTTTGCGGGGGGTTCGATTTTAAATATATTATCTTTTAACCTTCCCATGCTGATATTGTGCAGATTGATTCAATCTTTAGGAGCTTCAATATTATTATCAAACAACATTGCAATAATTTCATCCGTATTTAAAGGTAAAAAACGCGCAAAAGCGATAGGGTTTTCATCCGCCATGATGGCGCTATCGGGCATGACAGGGCCTGCCATAGGCGGGTTTTTAATGCACTATTTCGGCTGGAGAGGAGTTTTTATTCCGGGTGTTATCGTTGCGGTTTCAGGCGCCGTACTTTCTTCAAGAATTATCCCTGCCGTTTTGCATAAAGAAAAATTTAAATTCGATTATTTGGGAATGGTGCTGTTATTTATATCGACATTTTCCATGCTTTTAATAATTTCAAAGGCGCATACGTTCGGGTTCTTTTCTTTGCAAATTCTTGTTTTGTTTTTTATTATGGTTGTATTCGGCGCATTATTTTATTTTAGAGAAAACAAGATTGATTTTCCGATTGTTGATTTTGAATTGTTTAAAATGAAAATTTTTCTTTTCGGAAATTTTGCAATGCTTATTTCTTATTTTGCACTTTTTTCAAATGCGGTTATG
>DVJH01000006.1 GCA_018710795.1 Candidatus Galligastranaerophilus gallistercoris
TCCCCTTCATTTACCGGTTTAGGAGCATTAAAAGAAAAATATTGCAATGCGCTTGCAAAACCGATTGCAAAAGGAATGGGCGTTATTGCGGGCACAAAACCGGCTCAATGGCTGGTTAAAACATTTGCAAGATTTGAAAAACCGTCTGCAAGATGGTCCGATATGGCATCTTTTGCAATTACATACTTCTATATAAATAACACGAGAAAATCGAAAAAAATTGAGGAAGAAAGAAAACTTCCCTTAATGATAAATAACTTTATGGTAACGGCTGCATCTTCCACCGCCGCATTCTTAATCGATAAATATACCGACAAACCGATGGAAAATCTTTTAAAATCTTACCTTAAAAATAACGAAGCAGGCATCTATGAAAAATCAAACAAAGAAATAACCAAAGCGCTTGAGCTTACACTTAAAGAAGGCAAAGAACTTGATAAAGACGCAATGTTAAGGCACGCAGACCGCATATTAGACGGAGGCGAACTTTCGGATGCATTTAAAAATGCGGTTAAATCGTTAAATGAAAATGAAATTATAAAACAGGCGATTGATAAAGAATTAATAAATTCCGATGAAGTTATGCAAATGGCGGCATCCGGCTTTGAAAAACATGCTTCAAAAATTTATAAAGTTATATCAAAAACAAAATCTCTGACCGTATTTACTTTAACCGTAAGATTTTTGGTTACCGTCTTAATGGTGCCCGTTATCGGCAAAGTCGTTGAAATCGTAAATAAAAAGCTGGGCAAAGACACGGGCGATGATGATGACGATGATAAAAAAGTAAATAAAAATCAAAGCAAAGCCGATGATGACGATGACGACGATGATGATGATGATAAAAAACTTATCATCCCGCCGCCCGGAAGCGAAACAATAGGAATGTACGATTTTATGCATTCTTTAAACAAATAGTCTTTTATACTTTTTAATTTTCATGGTTTAATTAAATCAAGAATATTCAAAAAGGAAGGTAAAAAAGATGATTGTTGTAATGGAACCGAACGCAACCGACGCGCAAATCGACAAAGTCGTTAAATATTTGGAAAAGCACGGTTTTAGAATTAATATGAACCACGGCGACATTTTAAAAGTAATTGCCGCCATCGGAGATAAAAGAATTTTAAGCCCTCAAATTATTGCGGGTTTTGACGGCGTTAAATGCGTTAAACCGATTCAAGAACCCTATAAACTTGCTTCAAGAACCGCACACCCCGAAGATACCGTTATTAAATTCCCGAACGGCGTTAAAATCGGCGGAAAAGAAAAACCCGTTTTAATGGTCGGGCCGTGTTCTGTTGAAAAAGATATAAACAGCCTGCTTGAAGTTGCAAGAGCGGCAAAAGAAATGGGCTGTGAATTTTTAAGAGGCGGCGCTTTTAAACCGAGAACTTCGCCTTATGATTTTCAGGGCCTTGAAGAAAGAGGCCTTGAATATCTTGCGGAAGCAAGAAAACAAACGGGGCTGCTTGTGGTAACTGAAGTTATGGATACAATGGATATCCCCCTTGTTAATAAATATGCCGATATTCTTCAGGTCGGCGCAAGAAATATGCAGAATTTTAAACTCTTAAAAGCGCTCGGGCACATTAAAAAACCCGTTATGTTAAAAAGAGGACCGGCTGCTTCAATTAAAGAATTTCTTCTTGCAGCGGAACACATTATGTATAACGGAAATCCGAACGTTATTCTCTGTGAAAGAGGCGTAAAAGGCTATGACAGCGACTTTACCAGAAATACTCTCGATATTGCGGCAGTTCCCATTTTAAGAAAATATTCTCATCTGCCCGTTATCGTTGACCCGTCCCATGGCACGGGAAGAAGATATTTAATTGAACCTATGGGAAAAGCGGCTTTAATTGCGGGGGCACACGGTTTAATGTATGAAGTACACAATGACCCCGATAATGCTTCTTCTGACGGAGCACAAAGCCTTGACCTTGATATGTTCAGAGATGTAACAAAAAGGTTTAATAAATTAATAGGAAGAATTGATTACGATAACAAAAATTCTTGAAAAAAAATAACTATAAAATTGCGGTGTTAAAAGCACCGCAATTTTTATTTGCAAATATCATCAACAAAAAAATCCGCCTTAATTGAAACGGCATAAATTTTATCCGCTTCATCAAATTTTAAAAGTTTTACCGCATCTTTTTCCGTAGTTAAAAGTATTTGAGCACCCGTTTCATTTAATTTTGAATTAAGCATTTTAATTGTATTTATATCGTATGAAAAATGATCATCAAAACTTACTGTTTCTTTAATATCAAAATCAGCGCTAAGCGAACGGAAAAACTGCTCCGGCTGCCCGATACCCGAAAATGCGACTGCGGGTTTTTTATCCGTTAAGGGTTCATTTGTTTTAATATTATAAATTTTATCCCTTATAATATTACAATTTACATAGGGTATTTTAAATTTTTGAATAAATTCTTCAGCCGTACTGTGAGAATCGTTTTCTTTATTTACGATAATTATCTTATCTGCCCTTTTTATTTCACAAACAGGTTCCCTCAAAGGACCCAGAGGCAACACAAAATTATTTCCGAACATTTTTTTTGAATCAACAAGGATTATATTCACATCTTTATATATTTTTCTGTTTGAAAACCCGTCATCCATAATTAAAATTTCGGCATTCAATTTTTCTTTTGCGAATTTTGCGCCCTTAACTCTGTCCGCACAGGTTATAACGGCGGCATTTTTTGTTTTGTGCGCAATTAAATTAACTTCATCGCCCGATAAAAAAGGGTCATCCGTTAAAATTTCATCGTAGGTTTTAATCAAATTGACGTTTTTATTGTTCAATTTTCCCTTATAGCCTCTTGATAAAATAACGGTTTTTTTATTCATATTTGAAAAATGATTTGCAATTTCTATCACAACGGGTGTTTTCCCGACACCGCCCGTTGTCAAATTTCCGACGCATATAACCTTAATATCCGTCTTTTTTTCTTTTAAAAGACCTGTTTTATATAAAAAATTTTTAATTGAAATTACCGCATAATAAACAATTGAAGGCAATATAAAAACCGCCGCAATAAAAAATGAAAATCTGCCGTAATGAAAATCGGTTATTTTCTTGTTTAAATCCTTCATTTTTTAATCCTAGAACATAAGTCTGAAGAGTAAAAATCTTTTATTTAATTTTTCCGAGAATTTTCTTAAATTTCTTGTTGTAACAACGGCGTCTTTTACTGCATTATTTATGCTTAATTCCTGTTCGTTCGTTGCTTTATTTGCGTTTTGAAGATTTTCGTTAACTTCCTTCATAGCTTCATTTACACCTTGAATTGTTTCTTTAAGGTTCTTTTTCAATTCTTCATCGCCCGCAAATTCATTAACGTAACAGGAAATGTCAGCCAAGTTTCTTGAAATTTCCGCCAAATCGGATAACATCTCGGCGGTTTCGGGGTTTTCCATAACCTTGTTTACGTTATCGGCAAGTCTTCCGACCGATTTAATGGTTGAATAAAGGCTCTTTTTCGCTTCCTTATCCCCCACCACATCATTTAAATTATCCGACAATACGGTCAATTTACGTGTAAGAACATTTGCCTGTTTTAAAATAGTATTTATTTCGTCTTTTGAAGAATCCAAAAGTGCATTTGCCTTATCAATTGTGGTTGTAGCCTTTTTGGTCAGCTCGTTAACGTTATCAACCGATTCTCTTATATCGGCAACCAGTTCATCCGATAAAATTTCCATAACTCTGTCGTTCATACTGGCAAGAGAATGTGCTGCCCTGTATTGTAATTCCAGAAAGTCGCTTATTCTCATGGGTTCAATTATGGTATAGGGAGAACTTGTAACTGGAAGTTCCAGTTTATCTCCGTTTTTAAGTTTAAAATTCAGTTTTGAATTGATAATTTCCGCCGTTAAATTTTCACCGTCCAGAATTAAACCCGGCATATCAATGGTATATCCGATTTTAAGAGTATTTTTGGTTTTAAATTTTGTTCTGTATTCTAACGGCGCCGAAGTTGTGGGAATAACGGAAGCATGCTCAACTTTTCCGATTCTTTCAATCTTATCCGATAAAACCATATAGACATCCTGATTATCTTTCAGGTTTGTATACGTTTTATCCGTTTCTATGTAAACATAATCGACTTTAGGGGGCATAACTTCCAAAAACTGTTCGCCGATTAACCCGGATTGTTGAATTGATATGGTGGAAGCCTTAGGGATTTTGACATCATTTTCGGTTATAACAAATTTGATTTTAACATGGCTGTCTTTTCCGTCTATAACGGGGATTATTTCTTCTATCTGCCCGATTCGAAGCCCCATCATCTGAACGCCCGAACCTGCACGTATTCCGTTTACATCATGAAAAATAACTTCAATTCTCTCTCCGGTTGATAAGCTTCTTCCTTTTATCCAAAGAACCGTAAAAATTAATATTATAAGAGCGGCAACGGTTAAAATGCCTACTTTTAAAGATGAAGAAACTTTTCTGTTTGATGCCATAATCGTGTAAATTCTCTCTTTATTAAACTAATTATACAATAAAATTATTATATTGCGGATTTTATTTCCATAGGTCCCTCTAATGAAGCATTTATAAACTGTTTGGTATACGGATTATCTCCTCTTAAAAATTCTTCCGTGCTGCCCCGAAAAACAATCTTTCCTTCATAGAGCAAAATAACATTGTCGCATGCTCTTTTTATCGTTGACATCTGGTGTGTAACAACTATACAGGATGCATTAAGTTCGTTTTTCAACCTTACGATATAATCTTCGATTAATGTTGAACTGACAGGGTCCAAGCCTGCTGTCGGCTCATCATATAAAATAATTTTCGGGTTTGTTACAATGGCACGGGCAAACCCGACCCTTTTTTGCATACCGCCCGATAATTCCGAAGGAAATTTTTCTTCTATTCCTTTTAACCCGACAGTTGCAAGCTTTTGTTTTACTATGTTTTTTATCTCATCTTTTGTATATTTTCCCCTGAATTCTCTTCTTTCAAGAAGCGGAAAAGCGATATTGTGGTACACGTCCAAAAAATCAAACAATGCGGAATACTGAAAAGTCATTGCAATGTCCGAATTTTTGGTTGTTTCGATTGTCCCGTCGTCTGCATATAAAAGCTTGCATATTATTTTCAATAAAGTACTTTTCCCCGACCCCGAAAAACCGACAACACCCAGCGTTTCACCGTCTTTTACCTCAAAGGATACTTTATCCAGAACCTTTTTATCATCAAAAATTTTTACCAGATTTTTAACTATTATGCTCATTTTTCACCTTACAAATAAAATGCGGCCGCAAAAATATAGTCCCATATCGCAATCGCAAGGAAACTCCATACAACCGCTCTTGTTGTTGCAATACCGACTTCTTTGGCGCCGCCGCGCGTTGAATATCCGCAGGAACAGCTGATAAGCGAAATTGTTCCTCCGAAAAACGCCGCCTTTAACATTGCAATAAAAATATCCCTTATGTAGAGCCCCTGCCAGAGCGAGCTTACATAATTCAAAATACTTAAACCTGCCGTTATGTGAGACACAATGCCCGCACAGACAATCCCCACAAAAGAGGACAATATAAACACAAAAGGCATCATAATAACGCCCGCCAAAAATCTCGGCACGACAAGATATTCAATCGGGTTAACCTTTAAAACCCTCATGGCGTTTATCTGTTCCCCGACCGCCATTGAAGCAAGCTCGGATGCAAAGCTTGAACCTATCATTGAAATAATCGCAAACCCCGACATGATACAGGCCAATTCTCTTACCATAACAAGAGAAGATAACATTCCTATATACCCCTCCGCCCCTTGTTTTGCAAGTTCGGGGGCAATTTGCATGGCAATAATAACGGATGTCATTCCGACAATGGTAAGCGTAATGGGAAGGCTGTCTACCGCAAACCTTGAAGATTGTTCAATTGTGGCTTTTATGTTAATCCTCAGTCTTAAAATATAATATAAAACTTTGGTAAAATCTTTTCCCACATTACCCAGAGTAATAAGGAAACTCTTTATTCCCCGAAAAAAAATTCTTAAAAAAGAATATGTTAATGTTGTTTTTACATCAATCATAAAATTTATCTTAACAAATATATTAAAAAAAGTACATTATAAACTTATACGAGAGTAAGTTTTAAGGTAATATCTTTGTATTTGACGATTAAAAATTTTCCCTGTTTTTCGATAGAATATTTTTCTTTTATATCATTATTTTGAATAATTAATTCGCTGTGTCCTATTTTCCTTAAAATGCCGCCGTAATTCGCCAGCGGATAACAAAAAGGTCTTAAGCCCCTTATTTTATTATGTATTGAATGTGGTGGTTCACGGTCAAAATCAATATATCTTAAATCCTCGCTCCACCTGTCGTAAGTTGCTTTTGCTTCATCCTGTTTCACGGGAATTATAAGATTCTCTTCCAGATCATCCAACAGCTGCCCCACCATAACTTCAGCCACCTTACAGGTTTTTGTTTTTAAAATTCCGCCCGTCATAAAAGGTTCAATATCAAAAGCGCCCTGCATCAAAATTTCGCCGGTATCAAACTTTTCATCCATAAAATGAAAAGTAACGCCCGCTCTGTTGTCGCCTGAATATATCTGCCAGAAATAAGGATTTGCGCCTCTGTGATTCGGAAGCAGGGAAGGGTGGCAATTTATTGTCCCGTATCTTGGAAGTTCAATTGTTTCAATTGAAAATTTTTCGCTCCATGAACCGACCAAAATTAAATCGGCGCCCGAATTTTTGACAAATTCTCTGAATTTTTTTGAATTGACGCTTCTTGCCTTAATTTCTTTTATATTTTTGCTTTTTAAATAGCTTATATCTTTTGAAGGAGCAAAAATATCCTTAAAAAACAGGGTAAAGGGACTATACCTTACCCTGTCTATTCTGATTACGCCTAAAAGCTCATGCCCGTTATCGATTACGCCGTTTATAAGCGCCGCAAGCATTTTATCATAGCCAGCTATGATAACTTTAAGCATATTTTATGCCTCTGTGCCGTTTTCTTCGGGCACTTGTTCTTTTTCAGGTTCAATTTCTTCTATGGGCGCTTCTTTTTCAACAGGCTCTTCCTCTGCTATGGCTTCTTGTTTATAATTATTTTCCATTTGAGCCGCCTGAGATTCCGATTTAATATCAATCTTCCAGCCCGTTAATCTGTGCGCCAGTCTTACGTTTTGACCCTCACGTCCTATTGCAAGCGACAATTGATCATCCGGAACTATAACAAACGCTTCTTTTCTGTTTTCTTCATCGGCTAAAATATCAACCGAGATAATTCTTGCGGGAGAAAGAGCGTTTACTATATATTCAACGGGGTCTTCCGAGTATCTTACTATATCTATTTTTTCATTTTTTAATTCGCCAACGATTGTCTGAATTCTTGAACCTCTGGGTCCGATGCAGGCGCCTACCGAATCAACCGAAGGATCGTTTGACCATACGGCAAGTTTTGTTCTGTAGCCCGCTTCTCTTGCAATTGATTTAATTTCAACTATACCGTCTTCAATTTCCGGAACTTCAAGTTCAAATAATTCTCTTACAATCTCG
>DVJH01000062.1 GCA_018710795.1 Candidatus Galligastranaerophilus gallistercoris
GACACAATTTATGCAAATTTTAATTACAGGCTGAAAAAAAATAAAGGTGCAATTCGTCTCGGACATGACATTGTTTCGTATGAGTCAAACGGAAGCAAAAATGATTACGATATGATAAAAATAAATTATCAATTTCCCGAATTTAAAAGGCTGCTTCTGGGGCTGGGGATAGGCTATAAATACAAAGGGCTTGATAACAGCCTGGCATACAGTGCGGCAATAGGATACAGAACAAAAACGGGGATGATTGTCAGCTTAAATTATCAATATAACACTGCAGCGGGATATATGTTTAATAACATGTACATCCCTTCAAACGCGCGCCATTCAATTAATATAACGGTTAATGACACTTTTGCGTTTGCAAACGGAAGATTAAACTCGATAGGAACATCTTCAAAAAACAACGGCTATGTACTTGCCGCAGCTTATATAGATAAAAACAATAACGGCAAATTCGACAAGGACGACATAAAATTAAAAGATATACCTTTTAAATTAAGCTGGAAAAATTCCGTATTTAAAACAAAAAGAAACGGATATATAGATTTACAATGCGTACAAAAAGGTTATTGGGACGTTGAGCTTGACACAAACAGCCTGCATGCAAATTTGTCCGCCACAAACGGCACAAAAAAACATATCAGGGTGGAACCCAACCGAATTACCCGTGTCGAATTTCCTCTTATAAGCTCAATCGGAAACATCAAAGGAAAGTTAAAAATAGAAGACGATTTTAAAAGGAAAATGAATATAGAAGATTTTATCGTATCAATTTATGATAAAAACGGAAAAGAAACCGCTTATTCAACCGTAGATAAAAAAGGCAACTATTATTTTTCGGGTATTTCCCCCGGAGAATATACAATTTCGCTCGATAAAAATTTCATAAAAGATTATAACCTCACTCCGGATGAAAAACACGGAAAAATCGAAATTTCAATTCCTTATATATACAAAAAATTTTACGAACTTGATGATAAAAACCTTTTATATAAATGTTATTAAAAAATATCAAAAATTTTTATTCAGCGTTTTTATAAAAAAGCGCATATTATATTGAACGAGAGAAAAAAATGAGAGTAAACGGCATTAATAATTATAATATATATAATGTTCCGGCATTAAATATTAACGGCAAAACACATTCTTACAACATAAAATTAAATAATTCAAAAGATATTATAACCTTTGGCGCAAAAAGAAAACCGCCCGCCCAAAACATTTCAAAAAATTCAAAAGAAGCATTTCAATTGGGAAAAAGAGTTTATTCTTCTCTGATGTTTGACCCTACAAAACAAAAAGCGCTTGAAATCATAACAAATGAAGACCCGTCTTTAAAAATATACGATATAGAAGAACTTAAAAATGAAATCCCTAATGCCAAAAATTACTCCGCATATTTGCGCTCTTATCTGAACCCCGATTATACCGTTGAAAATCTCGGGTTTTATATAAACCTTGCTCCGCTTGATGAAAACGATAAAACGGGCAAAATGAAATTTGCAATGGAAACGGCGCATGAATATACGCACGTAAGGCAAAACGCAAACGGAGACAGCGCAAGATATCTAAAAAACATTGCGGGAGAAAATGAAGAATATGCCGAATTTCTTGCGGGTTTTGGAAAATGTGTTTTTGAATATTTTGACGGCGAACTGCAGGCAATGTTTGTATCATCGGTTATAGATGAAAAAGATATCCCTCTTATTCAAAAATACAATATATTGTGCCCCAAAGAAAAACTCGTTACCAAACAAATGATGTTTAAAAAATACGGGTTTAAATCGGAAGCTGAATTCAAACAGTTTATGAATATTTCACTTCAAAACGAATTTAAAAAAGTTGCGGGTGCTTTTATGGAACATAAAGATTCTCTTGATGAGAGAACCCGTGAATATATTGAAAGAAGCGGGGTATTTTCAAAAGATAATCTCGGCAAATTATATACGGATACGAAAAAATATTGTAAATATCAGGCAATAAAAGAACAGGAAGCATATACGACGGAATCAATGACAGCAAAAAGCATTATGAATACAAAAAGAAGCATAAATAGCGACATATATCCCCTGTATTACGAAATGACCGCAGCCGCCTTTAATTAAAGAAATTAATCAAGCCCGACGGGAGAATATTTTCCGTTTCTGTATCCGTAATTTATTGTTCTTCGCCCGATTGAAGTCGGAACATAGCTTCCGTTTCTGTATCCGTAATTAATTTCTTTATTTCCTATTGAAGTTTGAACGTATTTCCCGTTCCTGTATCCGTATTCAATTTCTTTGTTTCCCAATGAAATCGGACGGTAAACACCGTTCCTGTAACCGTATTGAATATTTTCCCTTCCTATTGAAGTTTGAACGTAATCTCCGTTCCTGTAACCGTATCCGACATCCTTTCCTTCAATTCTCACGGGAACATATTTGCCGTTTCTGTATCCGTATTCAATATCACCCGCATAAGAGGGTAAAACGGAACAAATTAAAAATAATAACGGTAAAAAATTTTTCATAAATTAATTATATAAAATTTTAATGCATTTTAAAATATTTTTGTTATATAATAATTTCAGGTTCTGATCCCGGATCGTCTAGCGGTAGGACAGCAGACTCTGGATCTGCTTACGGTGGTTCGAATCCATCTCCGGGAGAATTAAAAAAGAGGTCAATATTGACCTCTTTTTTTATATATTTTTTTCTCTAAACCTTAGCGGGGCTAAACGCTTCTTCAAAACGTTTCATGGCTTCAATAGTATTTTCTTTTGATCCGAATGAAGTTAATCTGAAATACCCTTCGCCGTTTTGTCCGAAACCTGACCCGGGGGTGCCCACGATTTGAATGTTATTTAATAAATAATCAAAAAATTCCCAGGATTTCATATTATTCGGACATTTAAGCCAAATGTAGGGCGAATGTTTTCCTCCGGTATAATAAATCCCGCATTTTGTAAGCGTTTCCGATATTATTTTTGCGTTTTCTTTATAATAATTGATGTTTTCTTTGATTTCTTTTTGTCCTTCTTCGCTGAATACGGCCTCTGCACCTCTTTGAACAATATACGGAACGCCGTTAAATTTTGTGGTCTGGCGTCTTAACCAGAATTTATTCAGCCTGCCCAAATTTTTTGGAACAATCGTATAGCCGCATCTTGTTCCCGTGAACCCTGCGGTTTTTGATAATGAACAAAATTCAATTGCGCAATCTTTGGCGCCTTCAATTTCAAAAATGCTTTTGGGCAAATTTTCATCCGAAACAAAACATTCATAAGCCGCATCAAATAAAATTATTGCATTTTGTTCTTTTGCATAATTAACCCAGAGTTTTAATTGTTCTTTATTATAAACCGCACCCGTCGGATTATTCGGAGAACAGATATAAATAATGTCGGCTTTTGTGTTTTTATCGGGCAGGGGCAAAAAATCGTTTTCTTCGTTTGCGTTTGCAAAAATAACTTTTCTTCCCGCCATTATATTCGTATCAACATAAACGGGATACACCGGATCAGGAACCAAAACCGCATTATCTTTTGAAAATAAATCCAGAATATTTCCTATATCGCTTTTTGCACCGTCCGAAATAAAAATTTCATCCGTATCAAGTTCAACATTTCTTTTAAGATAATAATTTTTAACCGCATTTCTTAAAAAATCATACCCTTGCTCGGGGCCGTAGCCTCTGAATGTCGATTGGCTGCCCATTTCATCAACGGCTTTATGCATTGCGCCTATAACGGCATTGCACAAAGGAAGCGTAACGTCGCCTATACCTAATCTTATAACTTTTTTATCGGGATTTTCACTTGTATATTGTGCAACTTTTTTTGCAACAGTTGAAAATAAATAGCTTTCTTCCAAATTCAAATAATTTTCGTTAATGTTCATATCTTGTTCTCTTTATTTATGTAACCGCTTATTAAATAGTAAATTATAAATTTAAAAAAATGTCCATATTTTATTTATCCTTCTTTTACAACAAAATTATTTTGGTATATAATCTGAATTAAGCTGAGATTATCGGCTGCCATGTAAATTGAGATTAGTTTTTAATATGGGCTTGTGGCACTCTGCCGACGAGGAGTTGACTAAATGTCAACAAAGGAGAGGGAAGGTAGCGCGCGCTAACAACAAGCCTGAAGGATTGTAAATTGAGATTAGTATTTAATATGGGCTTGTGGCGCAGTTGGTAGCGCAGGAGACTCTTAATCT
>DVJH01000063.1 GCA_018710795.1 Candidatus Galligastranaerophilus gallistercoris
CATTTAATTCTTCATCGCTTATATTAACACCGTTTACGCAAAATCTTTCCGTATACGAAAATAAATGCGGGCTTGTATATTTTCCTATGATTTTTCTTTTATCTTTTAATAAAATGCTCTCTATAACGGAACAAACAGACCCCTTGCCGTTTGTGCCCGCTATATGAAACGCTCTGACAGAGTTTTGCGGATTACAAAAAAGTTTCAGCATTAATTTAACTCTGTCGAGCCCCAATTTTATCTTAAATTTGTCTTTTGAAGTTAATATATCGGAAGCATTTATCATAGAAATTATTTTATTGCGTTAATAATCAGGTTCAATATTTTTTCGTTAGCAAATTTAAAATCCCTGCCTAAGTTTTCGGCATTGTTTTTTAAGATATTATATTTTTCTTTACTATTGATTAATTCATCAATAACATTAATCAATTTCCCGTTTTTAAGTTCATCGTCTTCAAGATACAATGCCGCATTTTTATCCGCTATCGCTTTGGCATTAATTCTTTGATGATTAGCCGCCGCATACGGATAAGGAATTAAAATCGAAGGGTTTTTTGAAGATAAAATTTCCGATATGCTGATAGAACCTGCTCTTGATATTATTAAATCGGAAGCTGAAATCGGAACTGCCATGTTATCAAAATAAGGTTCAATTCTCGTATTTGAAGGTATGATAAAATCTTTTACGGTTTCATCATAATTTTTTCTTCCCGTTTGAAGAATAATTTTTATATCGTTTCTGTTTTTATATTTTTCGATTAATTCTTTTGCGGCGGCATTAATTGATTTTGCCCCCTGAGACCCTCCCATAATTAAAATTAAAAATTCATCATTAATGTTTAATTCTTTTCTTGCCTCTTCTTTTGCAATTTCAAAAAAAACTGATCTTACGGGGTTGTTATAATTATATACGTTGTTTGATTTTATATATTTATTTGCTTCAACAAAAGCAAGATTGACCGCCTTTGCGTTTTTTGAAAAGAACCGTGTAACAATCCCCGGGATACAATCGGAATCATGTAAAACGTAGGGTATATTTAAAATATTTGCCGCAAATAAAACGGGAGCGCTTACATATCCGCCCGTTGCAAAAACAACATCGGGCTTATATTTTATACAGTAAAAAAGAGCTTTAATTATTGAAATAAATAAAACAAATACCCATTTTATAAATTTCAGGCTGAATTTTCGCTGCATGCCCGTAACTTCAACGGATAAAAATTGAAAGTTGGCGTCATTCGCTATTTTTTTTTCGGGATTATTTTTGTTTCCAATATAAAATATATTCTCGTTTTCTGCTCCCGATTTTAAAAGCTCGTTTATAATCGATACCGCAGGGTAAATATGCCCTCCGGTGCCGCCGCCCGTTATAAAAAATTTTTTATTGCATATATCTTTGAACATTATAAGGTCTTATCCTCTGCACTCTTTTTTTGGATATATTTAATAATACACCAAGCATACATAATGAAACCGCAAGCGAACTTCCGCCGTAACTTATAAAAGGAAGCGGAATACCCGTCGCCGGAAGGAACGAGCTTGCTACCGAAATATTCATTAAAGCCTGAAAACCTATTGAAAAAGTTATTCCGACACTAACCAGCTTGCCGAACATATCGGGACTTCTGAGTGCAATTATAAGCCCCCTGTGAACAAAAATCGCAAAAAGGCATATTATAAAAAAGCACCCCAAAAAACCGAATTCTTCGGCAATTACGGAAAATATAAAATCCGTATGCCCCTCGGGAAGCCACTGAAGCTTTTGTTTTGAATTTCCGTATCCGACACCGAAAAAGCCGCCGCCCGCAAATGCAACAAGGGATTGAATTATGTTATACCCCGCATTGTGCGGGTCTTTATTCGGATCCAGCCACACAACAATCCTTTGCCACTGATATCCTTTAATGAGAGGAGATGCGGCAGCGGCTGCAAGTATATATGTAAACGCCATTTTTATTGCGCTCATGCCGCCTGCCATATAAAATATAACGCTTGCCGTTACCAATAATAAAATTATCATCGATAAGTTAGGCTGTTTATATACCAAAAGAAGCATGCAGGCAAAAATAACAAAATAGGGTATCTTTTTTGCATTTAAAATAATGGTGTCTCTTGTAAATATATGCGCAAACATTAATATTACGGCGGGTTTGGCAAGCTCTGAAGGCTGAAATTGTATCGGACCGAGCACAAGCCATCTTTTAGCCTCGTTTACCATTTTCCCCAGAGGCGTAAACTGAACCAATATCAATAGTATCAAAACAACAACCGCAAGAGGCATTGCAAAATTTTCAAGTTTTTTATAATCGTATTTTGTAAAAAAAACGGCACCCGCAATTCCCACTATCAGCCATACAAACTGCCTCACCGTATAAAATAAAGGCGACAGCCCTTCAACAACCGCCTTTGAAGAACCTGCGGAAAATATTGCCATAACACCGATTACGACAAGAAAAATTGTAACAATGATAAGAGTCCTGTCGGGAGGCGAAATTATATACCCGTCCTCTTCGACATAATTATTCGGAAGTTCTCTTCTGTAAGACATATTTTCTAAAAGCTTCTCCTCTTGCTTCAAAATTATCAAACATATCAAAACTTGCACATGCGGGTGAAAATAAAACTATATCGGGATTATCCCTTGCCGCCTCATCAATGGCGCCTTCAAGAGTGGTTTCTTCTTTTATATTGTTAAATCCCGAATTTAAAAGCGCGCATTTAAATCTTTCTTTCGCTTCGCCGATTAAAACAACTTTATTTATTCTTTTTTTTATGTATGAAACAAATTCATCCAAAGGAGTATTCTTATCTCTTCCCCCCGCAATTAATGAAACCTGTTTTCCTTCAAACGCATTTATCGCAACGTTGCTTGCTTCGGGGTTTGTCGCTTTTGAATCATTATAATAGCTTGTATTATTTATCTTTGTAATAAATTCAAGGCGGTGCGAAGGGCTTTTAAACTTTTTAATTGCACATTTAACGGTTTCATTATCAAGTCCGATTAATTTTGCGGCGATTATTGCGCACATAACGTTTTGCATGTTATGGTTTCCCGCCATATTAATCTCATCGGTATCAATAATTTTTTCATTTTTAAAATAAATTGAATTATCTTTTATGTAGCAGTTATTTTCATAATCGATTTTTGAGAGTGAAAAATAATAAATATTTGCCTTTATATCGGATTCAAACGTTTTTGTATAAGGGTCATCATAATTTAAAATAACGTATGAATTTTTATCCGCTCTTTTTAAAATATCGGTTTTATCTTTAATATATCCTTCCATTCCGTTATGCCAGGAAATATGATCGGGCGTAATATTGCATAAAATCGAAATTTTGGGCATTAATTTTTTTGAATAATGCAATTGATAAGAACTCGCTTCGACACACAAATAATCGGGAAGATTATTCTCATCTTCAAGAACCTCTAACGGCGGAACACCGACATTTCCGACATACGGCGCATTATATTTTTCGCTCAAAATAAAAGATGTAAGCATCGTGGTTGTTGTTTTGCCGTTTGTTCCGGTTATCAAAATCATTTTATCCTGATAATTCAGGTTAATCCCCGCATATTCAATGTCCGAATAAATCGGAATATTCAAAGAATTTATCTTTTTTATAACGGGCGCATCATCTTTAATTGAAGGCGAAATAATCACAAAATCCGAATTATTTATAAATTCATCGCTGTGCCCGTTGAATTCAATTTTTGCACCGAGGTTAATTAATTTTTTAACATCATCTTCATCTTTTTTATTCATTGAAGAAAATTCGGAAATATAAACACTATAACCTTTTTTTAGAAAATATTCGGCGCTCTTTTTTCCCGTCAGAGAATATCCCAGAATTAAAACTTTTTTGCTTCCGTTATTCAACATAAAACTACATTCCGCTCATTACTTTTTGTATTAAAAATCCCCAAACCGAAACCAAACCTCCTATTGCAGAGATTATGCAAAATACGGTTACTATTTTTTTCTCGCTCCACCCCGACAATTCAAAATGATGATGAACGGGGCTCATTTTAAAAATTCTTTTACCCGTTAATTTAAAGCTTGCAACCTGCAGCATGACTGATAATGTTTCCGATATGAAAATAACGGCAATCGGAATAAGCCAGAGTTCAAATTTGCCCATAATCGCAATTGTTGCAAGCATACCCCCTAACGCAAGAGAACCGGTATCTCCCATAAAGATTTTGGCGGGATTTTTATTAAAATATAAAAATCCTAAAGATGCGGCGCTTGCGGCAACGGAAATAATTGCCAAATCATTATAGCCGTTTATTTTGCATATAATGGAACAGGCAAGAAACGCAAAAAACGAACACCCCGCGGCAAGTCCGTCCAATCCGTCCGTTAAATTGAGGGCGTTTGACGAACCTACTATCATAAATACGGCAAAGAAAGGATATAAATACCCCAATTCCAGATTAAACCCGAAAAACGTCAAATGCGCCTACTGCTGGAAAATAATATAAAAAGCGGGAAGCATTGAAACCGCAATTTGAAGCGCAAGTTTTGCTCTGGGGCTTAAACCCTCGTTCTGTTTTCCTTTAATTTTTTTAATGTCATCTTCAAATCCCGTAAACATATAAAATATCAGGGTCATAAGAACAATCATGGCTCTTGTGGTAAGCTCCTGCGCCATAAAAAGGGCAATTAAAGAGCCTAAAATTATTGAAATGACAATAAATACGCCGCCCGTGGTCGGAGTTTTGTTTTTGGCGGCATGAAGTTTTTGAACTTCTTCTTTTATATATTGTGCATACATCTTCTTTTTCATAAACGCAAGATAAGGAACACCCGAAAGAAGCGTCAGCGTTAAAGTTATTAAAAATGCAACCGCAACCATTATCATAAATTTTTCACCGTTTCCATAATCTCTTCAAATTTCATAAATCTTGACGCCTTTAAAAGTACCGTAGTGCCTTTTTTTAAGTTTTCGTTTATATATTTTGCACACTCAAGATTTGTTTTAAAACTTTTTCCTTCAAAAAGGCTTGCTTTTAAAATAAATTTGGATAATTCCCCGACCGTTAAAATTTCAATGTCCGAATCTTTTTTATAATAAGAAGATAAAAATTCTCCTATTTGTTTATGATACATAATGGAATCTTTGCCGAGTTCTCCCATATCCCCTAAAACAAGCGCAACCGGGGGTTTATAGACAGATAAAAATGTTTTAATCGCGGCTTTCATTGATTCGGGATTGGCATTATAGCTGTCGTTTATAAAGTTAATGCCTTTTATATTTGAAAATTCCCATCTTTTTTCAATCGGCTTAAATTCAAATAAACCTCTTTTTATATTGCAATTATCAACGTTTAATTTTTTTGCGGCTTCTATGACCAATGCCGCATTGTATGCGTTATGTTCTCCCGCAACGGATAATTCATATTCTTCTTCTTTATAGTTAAAAGTTGTCTTTTCTTTTTCAATTCTTATATTTTTGCATTCATTTGAAGAAACATATATCTTCGCTCCGTCAAAATTAATATTTTCTTTAATAACCGCACAATCAGGCGCAATAAAAACGCCGTCTTTTTTTAAATGTTTTGCAATCTCGCATTTTGCAATTGCAATGTTTTTAACCGTCCCGAGCAATTCCACATGTGCGGTTCCTATATTTGTTATGATTGCGATATCGGGGTTTGCATATAAACTCAACAGTTCAATTTCGCCTAAATTTCTCATGCCCATCTCTAAAACAAGAACTTCGGTATCAACGGGCATTTTAAAAAACGTTTCGCATAATCCGATTTCATTATTATGATTCAATGCCGTTTTATGGGTCTTATACGTTGTCGATAAAACGCCGTATAACATCTCTTTTACGGTCGTTTTGCCCGAGCTTCCCGTTATTGCGACAACTTTGGGGTTTATTTTTCTTCTTATGTAATTTGCAAGTTTTAAATATGATACAAGCGTATTTTCAACATAGATTATGCATTCGGCATCATCGTTTATTTTTGTCTTATCCTGAGTAAAATATCCGATTGCGCCGCTTTTGAGCGCAGCGTCTATAAATGAATGTCCGTCATAATTCTCGCCTCTTAAAGGCAGATAAAAATCACTTTCTTTTATCTTTCTTGTATCGGTCGAAATATCAAATTTAATATCTGAATCAATATCACCCTTAAGCAGGATTCCGCCGGTATTTTCAATAACTTCTCTAATGCTAAACTGCATTTATTCCCCCGAGTCCCGCACTTAAATAAAAAGTGCACAAAGTTATTGTAAATCAAACAGTGCTTGATGTAAAATAGTTTTTATGAAAAAGATTGCGCTTCTCCCGATAGATAACAGACCCGTAACTTATACGCTTTTAAAAGACATTATTGCGCTTAACGATAACATTAAACTTGATATGCCCGAAAGAAATTATCTGGGCGGTTTATATGAAGCGGCAAATATAAAAGAAATTACAAACTGGCTTATTGAAACGGATGACATTGATTATCTTATACTTTCTCTGGATACAATCGCATACGGCGGGCTTGTTCCCTCAAGAAGAATGAATGACGGATTTGATGAAATAAAATCAAGACTTGATATTGTAAGAGACTCTATACTTGAAAAAAAGAAAAAAAATAAAAAACTGAAAGTTTATGCGTTTTCAAGCATAATGAGAATTTCAAACAACAACGCCGCCGAAGAAGAAAAGCCATACTGGGCGGATTTCGGCAAAGAAATTTATTCTTATTCGTATAATTTGCATAAAGCAAGAATAAATAACGAAAACAAAAACATTGAACATAATATTCCGCCCGAAATATTAAAAGATTATCTTGACACAAGAAAAAGAAATTATGAAATAAATAAACTCTATTTAAAATGGCTTGAAAAAAAGGTAATTGATTTTTTAATATACTCAAAAGACGACACGGGCGCATTCGGGCTGAATGTGGAAGAAGCGTTTAATTTAAAAGAAGAAATAATAAAAAGAAAACTGAACGCAAAAGTTAAAACGGGCGCCGATGAAATTCCGCTGGCGCTTTTGTTGAGGGCAATAACCGAAAATATAAAAATCAAAATTAAAATCGAATATAAAAACAAAGAGTCGATTAATTTAATTTCAAAATACGAAGATATATCCGTTGAAGAATGCGTCAAATCGCAAATTGAAACCGGAATAAAAAACGCCTGTATAACGGATATTAACCCGGATATAATTTTTTATGTAAATAATTTTGATAAAATTCAGGGAGATTTGGTTTTTAAAGATAACGTAAATAACACCTTGAATATAAAGTTAAATTTTGACAAACCCTGTATCATTGCGGATATTAATAATGCAAACGGCGCAGACTGGGAATTTGTCGAAAATATGGTAAAAAATAAAATCGATAAAAATCTTTATGCATATTCTGGATACAATACAAGCGCAAATTCAATCGGGAGCGCTCTTGCAATAGGAATCTGCACATATATTGCAAAAAAGGAAAAATCTTTCAGAGAATGCGCTTTTAAAAAACTTTTAATTACAAGACTGCTTGACGACTGGGCTTATCAGGCAGATATAAGAGATTACATAAAAGAAGCAAAAGATGGCAACTATGTTCTTGCGCTTAGTGAAAATTCGGACAGATTTAAACCTTATGAAAACAAAATTAAAAATTTTCTTAACACCGAATTTAAAGTTTTATATTCTCTTCCCTGGAAAAGGAGTTTTGAAGCGGAATTTGACGTAATAATAAAATAAGGAAAAAAATAAAATGGAAAAAATAAAATTTCAAAAATGGCAGGGTTTGGGCAATGATTTTATAATTCTTGAAGAAATGACGGCAACAAAAGAACTTGCAATAAAAATGTGCGACAGAAAATTCGGCATAGGAGCCGACGGATTGTTCAGCGCCAAAAAAACCGATAAAGCCGACATCGCTTGGGATTTTTACAACTCTGACGGTACAATGCCCGAAATGTGCGGAAACGGCATAAGATGCTTTGCAAAATACGTTTATGAAAAGGGTTTGGTAAATAAAAAAACTTTTTCGGTTGAAACTCTGCGCGGGCTTGTTATTCCCGAAATATTAGATGACAAAACGGTCAGAGTCGATATGGGAGAACCCGTCTTTGATTCAAAATTAATCCCCGTAAACGTTGATAATCCTATGGATTTTGAAGTCGAAGGCTTCAGGGCGTCGGCCGTCAGCATGGGAAACCCGCACTGCATCATATTTACGGATAAAAACGGGGCGGAACTTGCAAAATCCGAAGGTTCAAAAATCGAAACTTCAAGTCTTTTTCCCGAAAAAACAAATGTGGAATTTATAAACGTAATAAACAAAAATAAAATAAAATTAGACGTATGGGAAAGAGGCTGCGGCATAACGCTTGCCTGCGGCACGGGCGCCTGCGCTTCCGTGGTTGCGGGAATTAAAAAAGGGCTTTTGGATAACAAAGTTGAAGTAATTCTGCCCGGAGGAGTGCTTAAAATTGAATATCAAGGCAAAGGAAGCGTTTATATGACGGGCGGAGCCGAAAAAGTCTTTGAAGGAGTATATTTTAACGGATAAATTTGGTTTTTTCCTATACAAAACTTTATTCTTGACTTGTATATAAATTTTGTTCATGCTAAGTTATCTCATGCAAAATATTAAAAACAAAAGGATTATAAAAAATGGGAAAATACGAATTATTATCAGCTATAAAACCGAATCTTGATAATGATGAAGCAGATAAAGTCGTTGCTAAAATTGAAGAAGTTATTCAGGGTTTCGGCGGAAGCGTAATTGACACCGAAAAATTGGGAAGAAAAAAATCCGCATACGACATTCAAGGCTACAGAGACAGCTATTTTGTCGTTCAAAAAATGAATCTTCCCGAAGATAAAGTTATTGAATTCAAAAGACAATTAAGATTAAACGAAAATATTATAAGAACAATCTTTACTAAAGTTAAAAAGGCATAAAATATGACGCTTGCAAAAATTGTCGTTACGGGCAAAGTTGTTAAAAATCCCGAAAAAAGATTCACACAAAACAACCTTGCAATAACAAACCTTATTGTTGACATTAACCCTCAGGATGAAACTCTGGTAAGGGTTTCTGCAATCGGGGCGCTTGCGGACAGAGCCGCCGAAACCGTTCAATTAAACGACACCGTTATAATCGACGGAAGATTGCAGATGGAAAACGTTAAAACAACAAGCGGTAAAGACAAAAAAGTTGCAACAATTACGGCCTCAAACATCGAAAAAATCGGCGCATCGGCAGATGCGGGCAATTTATCCGCAGCCCAGACGCAGGCAAAAAATGAGCCCGTTGTTCAATTCTCAACGGAAGAAATTGCCGAAGATTTAATCGACCCGGATGAAATTCCGTTTTAATAAGTTTAAAACAACAATAGAAGGAAAATAAAATGGCAAAAGATTTAAAAGACAATAAAAAGAAAAAAACATGCAGTTTTTGTGCGGATAAAGTTGAAGTAATCGATTACAAAGACACTTCAAAATTAAAAAGATTTTTATCCGAAGCAGGTAAAATTCTTCCCAGAAGAATTACCGGCACCTGCGCACTTCACCAGAGAAAATTATCCTCAGCCGTTAAAAAAGCAAGAGAAGCTTCATTAATGGCATACGTTTTTGAAAATTAATTTTATCTTTTATATAAAACGGACGGAATTTATACGGCCGTCCGTTTTTAGTTGCCCTAATAAATATATAAATCGGTCGTAAATTTTAACCTTTTTGATTGCACCTGATTATCGTTATTCATAATGGTAGTTGCCTGAACTCCAAACTCCGCCGTATCTTTAAAAATTCTCGGGCGGTATTTGACGCCGACTTCCTGCTCGATATTCTCCGTTGTCTGATTAAATCTGCCCGTATAATCAAGATAAAATCTTTCGGTTAAATTAATTCTCGGGTTTATATAGAATTTTTTGGAGCCGATTGTAGCATCAGGGTTAACATACCATGCCTCATGCCCCGCTTTTAAACTCAAATTGTCGTTAAAATCATACTTTGCATTAAACGTTGATTTCAAATTGTTTGTCATATAACTGCTTAATTCTTTTGAGCTGTCTGAAAAAATACTGAATTTTTCCGTTTCAAAAAGGCTGTTTTTGGCGTCTTCTTCTTTGTATTCTTCTTTATACGTATCAAAAAAACCCGTTTTTTCGATGTTAATCTTTAAAGGTTCTCCGAGCTCAATCCCGATAACATCATCGCCGTCAAGATCTATTTTTTCTTTTAATTGAGGTTTAAATGTTTCTTCAGCATCCTGCGTATTTTCTTCTTCCTTATTTTCTTCATCAAGAAGCCCCAGCTCAAAAAATCTGCTGTATTCGTCTATAGACATATAACTTGAATCATCTATCGCAAAAGAAGGGGTATAGCCCCATAATAAACAAGCTGTTAAAATTAAAGATAAACTCTTTTTCATCTTGGCATTTTATAAATATTTTTCTATAGCAGCCCTTCAAGTGCCGCGATTTTCATTTTATCAACGTTCGGTTTTTGCCCTGTCCAAATCTCAAACGCTTTTGCTCCTTGGTATACAAGCATATCGATGCCTGTTCTGTATTGTTTTTTATATTTTATTGCTTTATTTATTAATTCCGTTCTTATAGGATTATACACTATATCATAAATTATGGCATTATCCCCCATGGTCTGAATAATGCCGTCATCCAAAGGGGAAACCCCCTGTCTGAAATTTTTCATTCCTAAAGGCGTTGTATTAACTATAATATCCGCATCCTTCAGACTTGATAAAAGTTCGTATTGCAAAAGTTTTATTTCAATATCTTTAAATCTTTCTTTTAAGGTATTAACTGATTCGGAAGAATTAATCACGTTTCTTGAAAAAATATCGATTTTTTTAATTCCTTTTAGAGAAAGTCCGCAAATAACCGCTCTTGCGGCGCCGCCCGTACCGAGCACCACGGCTTTTTTCCCGTTTAAATCAACGTCTTCAATCGGTTTCATAAATCCGTATACATCGGTATTAAAACCCTTCAAAGTTTTATCTTCATTTATTAAAACCGTATTCACGGACCCTGCCATATTGGCAACATCGTCCACTTCGGATAAAAAAACGGTAATCGGCACTTTATGAGGTATCGTAACGTTAAAGCCGTCATAGCCGTTTGTTTTTAAAAATTTAATTCTCTGAATTAAATCTTCGCTTTTTGTTTCAAGAATATCGTAGCTCCCCGATAAATCAAGGGATTTAAACGCCGCTTCATGCATTACCTTGCTCAAAGAATGCGATAAAGGGTTTCCTATAATTCCAAACTTATACGGCATTTATTCTTCTTCCTCCAAAGGTTTTGAATATTTGCAGGTTTTAGATGAACATGCAATTTTATTTCCTGATTTTAAGAATTTTTTAACGAGCAATTCTCCGCAAACGGGACATTTCTCGCCCGTCGGCTCATTCCAAACCGCATAATCACAATCGGGGTATTTTGAACACCCGAAAAATGTTTTTCCGTATCTTGAGCGTCTTTGAATAAGTTCTCCGTCTCTGCCTTCTTTTTCGCATTTGGGACATTTAACGCCAGAAGATATGACAATTGCCTTTCTTGCCTTGCATTTATCATTCAAACACTGGTAATATTTACCGTAAGGCCCCGTTTTAATAACGGTTTCAGAACCGCATTTTTCGCATTTATAATCGGTTTTTTCTTCTTCGCTGTTTGTTTTGGGAAGCTCCCCTTCAAGGCTCATCATTGTTTTACATTCGGGATACCCCGAGCACCCCAAAAACTGCTTTCCGAATCTTGAAGTTTTAACAACCATTTTCCTGCCGCAATTGGGGCAGATTTTATCCGACTCGATTACAACCCGTCCCATATTATTTTTGGCGTCTTCAACCGTTTTTTCAAAAGGCGAATAAAAATCTTTTAAAACTTTAATCGGATTTGCTTTATCTTCCGCAATTTCATCAAGTTTTAATTCCATGCCCGCCGTAAATTCGTAGTTCATTATATCTTTAAAATATTCGCAAAGCTGCTTTGAAACCGTTCTGCCCAACAATGTCGGCTTCAGCGCTTTATCGAGTTTTTCAACATATCCTCTCTGCTGAATTTTTGTAATAATCGGAGCATAAGTTGAAGGGCGCCCTATACCGTATTCTTCAAGCTGCTTTACGAGGCTCGCCTCGGAAAACCTTGCGGGGGGCTGCGTAAAATGCTGTTCGGATAAAAGTTTTTTAAATTCAAGAATTTCACCCTCTTTTAATTCCGGAATTTTTAGAGGATTTTCTTCCCTGTCATCTTCATAAACTTTTAAAAAGCCGTCAAATTCAACTTTTGAAGACCCGATTTTAAAATTGTATCCGTTAGCATCAATATCAACGGTTAAGTTTTTAATTCTGGCAGCTTCCATTTGAGATGCCATAAATCTTGTCCAGATTAATTTATACAACTTATACTGTTCCGATGTTAAATATTTTTTAATGCTCTCGGGTGTTCTTTCAATATATGAAGGTCTTATTGCTTCATGCGCGTCCTGAACGTTTTTCTTTTTTCCTTTATTGTAATCATTCGGGGTTTTCGGATAATATTTTTCCCCGAAATTATACAAAATAAAATCTTTTGCGCTGTTTACCGCATCATCGGACACTCTCACCGAATCGGTTCTCATATACGTAATAAGCCCGACAGCTCCGTCTTCTCCGAGTTCTATTCCTTCATAAAGTTTTTGCGCTATCTGCATTGTTTTTGAAACGCCGTAGCCGAGTTTTGAGCTTGCTTCTCTTTGAAGTGTAGATGTTATAAAAGGCGCCTGCGGGTTTCTTTTAGTATCTCTGGGTGTAATTTTTGAAACCTTATATTGCGCATTTTCCAAATCTTTTAAGATTTTATCCGCTTCTTCTTTATTTTTAATTTCGATTTTTTTATCTTTATATTTTGTAAGTTCCGCTTCAAATTCATAATTATTTTTGGATAAAACGGCGCCTATCGTCCAATATTCAACGGGGACAAACGCTTCAATTTCTTCTTCTCTTTCGACTATCATCCTTAAGGCAACCGATTGAACCCTGCCTGCCGATAATCTGTAATTTCTCAGTTTTTCCCATAATATGGGACTTATTTTAAAGCCGACCAGTCTGTCTAAAATTTGCCTTGTCTGCTGTGCTTTAACTTTCAGCATATCAATCTGGCGGAAATTTTGAACCGCATCTTTAATTGCTTTCGGCGTAATTTCGTTAAATTCAATTCTGAATATTTTATCCTCGGGAACCTTTAAAACCTCTTTAACATGCCATGCAATGGCCTCACCTTCACGGTCAGGGTCGGATGCCAGATAAATTTTGTCTGCCGTTTTTGCAATTTTGTTTAAATTATCAACCACTTTTTGTTTTTCGGGGATTATGGCAAATGTGGGTTTAAAATCATTATCAACGTCAAACCCTAAACCCTTCGGGGGCAAATCTCTTATGTGCCCGTAGCTTGCTTCGATTAAATAATCATTCCCAAGAATTTTTTTAATCGTTTTTGATTTTGCCGGAGATTCAACTATTACTAACGTTTTTCCTTTATTTGCACTGCTTTTTGCCATTTTAAATTCCCGTGATATAATAAAGTCCGTTTTTTTGAACAATTAACCCGTTTAATTCCATCTGAGTTAATTTTACCATAAGCTCATTTATACCAACATCAAACTTTTGTTGCAACCCCTCAATTGAAATTTCCCCGTATGATATTACTTCAAATATATCTTTTTCAATGCCGTTTAATACCGTATTGTTTTCCGCCGTACAATTAATATCCCAGTTCATTATATTTAAAATATCATCCGTACCGGTTACTATACCCGCACCGTTTTTAATCAAATGATAAATTCCTTCACAGTTCGGGTTTGTAATTAACCCCGGGATACACATCAATTCTCTTCCCTGTTCCAGCGCTGCCTTAGCGCTTATCATGGCGCCCGATTTCATTTTTGCTTCCGCTATCAAAACGCCTTTTGACAGCCCCGTTACAATTCTGTTTCTCTGGGGAAAATTAACGGGCATGGGAGATAAATTATAAGGATATTCGCTTAATATTAAACCTTTTTCTTCAATTTCTTCGTAAAGTTTTTTATTCTGGGAAGGATAAACGTATTTAAACCCCGAGCCTATAACCGCAACGGTTTTAATATTATTTTCAATTGCACTGATATGGCTTACCGTGTCAATCCCCGAAGCAAGTCCCGATACAATCACAACATCGGTATCTTTAAACCCTGAAATTATATTGCTTGTGTTTTGCCTTGCGCTTGATGTTGCATTTCTTGAACCGACAACGGCAAGAGTTCTGTCAAAATTAATGCCGCTGAAATTGCCCTTATAATATAAAAGCAAAGGGTAATCTTCAATCGTTTTTAAAATTTCGGGGTATAATTCATTTTCGACCGTTATAAATTTTGAATTTTTAATTGTATCATCATAAACTTTATCAATATCAATTTTTTTAATTTCATTTAAAAAATTTCTCGGCGTACCCGCATTTTTATATTTGCCGCAAAATTCCGCCAAATCGCTTTTGTCTGCGGCAAAAACTCTTTTTATATCGCAATCAAAAAATTCAAAAATCTTTGTCTTAAAATAAGGCGAATTAATAAATAAATTACTGAATGCAACAAAATATTTATCGTTCGGTTTTGTATCGTCTAAATTTAATTTACCTTGCATGTTTTAATTCACCCGATACCGCTTTTTTATCAAAAGTCAAACTGTCCTCATTTGCAACGGCGTTTTCCAAATTATCAATATATCCAAAATTATCATTTTTATGTTTTTGTATAACTGCCATAAGATAATACCAGTCGCCGTTTTGTGTCGATTCTTCTTTCATTTCTTCAAGAACTTCTTCTGCCATATCGTAATCACCGGTTTTTATATACAACTGGCATAAAAGCTTGTATGCTTCATTATCCTTTTTATTTTTGCTTATGGTCATATTAAGCATTATTATTGCGTTTTCATAATCTCCTTTTTCATAGAATATCTGCGCAAGATTAAAATATGCCCAGGAATAATCGGGTGAGAGCTCGATAACTTTTCTGTATTCTTTTATTGCATCATCAATTTTATTTTCTTTATGATACATATTTGCAAGGTGAAAATGGGCAAAATAATCACTGTAATTTAATGAAATTGCTTTTTTAAAACATTTAACCGCATTTTCCGTTTCGCCTTTTTTGACATAAATGCACCCGAGGCAAAAAAACGAGTTTGAATCACTGTTTTCAAGGCAAATTACGGTCTTAAACGCTCTGATTGCTTCATTGTTTCTGTTTAAGGCTTCATAACACAAAGCAAGATTATATATAAAATCTCCTTCATCGGGCTTTAATTCGGCCGCTTTTTTATACGCTTCAAGCGCAAATTCAAATTCTTTAAGCTTTTCCCAGCATATGCCGATATTAAAATATAAATTTGCGTCTTCGGGAAAAATTTTTGAAAGATAATTCAAATGCTTAATTGCAGCTTCATTAAAACCCATATCCGAACAAAGCATTGCGTATTCACGCCTTGCCTGAAAATTGGTCGGGTCGTTTTCAATATTTTTTTTCAGCTGCTCAAATCTGGTTAAATCACTCATTCTCTTCTTTTAATTTATCAAGGTCTAAAACCGTAGTTTCGCCCGATAAATCAATTACGTTAATTTGGCTGTCGTTTTCATCATCTTCGTTATCTTTATCCATAACGATATTTTCAATTACAATCTGCGCCATATCAAGAGCAACTTTCTGCCTTGTTTCGGGGGAACATTTTTCAAGCATCTGGATTGCGGTTCTGACCGTTTTTTCAAGGTCATACCAGCGGTTGACACCCCTTTGTATAACACCGTCTTCAACCGCACTCATTATATCTTCCACATTTTTAAATTCGTGCGATTTAATATTGTGCTCGATAATAACTTTTATTAAATTCAGCGCAACCTGAATTTGGCTGGCATCGTCCGAATTTGCAAGCGTTCGCATGGACATGGATAATACAGGATCTTTATCATACCACCTTGAATAATATTCTTTCATTCTTGATCCTTTTTATACCTCCCTTATCCGAATCTGTATGTTACGCCGCTCGAGTTTTTGGGGTATTCCCACTCTATTGCGTTGTACGGGCAGCATATTCTGCATGTTCCGCATTCCAAACAATTCTCAAACTCAACGTCCAACGTATCGTCTTCAAACTTGTAAACACCCGCAGGGCAAAAATACAAACAATTTTTATCTTTGCATTTTTTGCACAACTCGATATTTACCTTAAGATGCCTATCATTATTGCAGATAAACCTCAAAGTGGCAAGTCTTTCGTCAATATCGGGGTTTAAATTATCCATATCAGCCATTATACCTATATTATAGCCTCCAGTATACATTTAACAAAACTTATAACATCCCCCAAAATATCTTTAAATCTTCTTTCTTTTATAAAAGAAAACATAAATCTTCTGTATTTATCTTTTTTGGGGGTATTGTCGGCATTGGTAAATATATCGAAAAATTCACCTATTTTTTTCGGATAATATGAAAATACGGATTTTCTTCTTTTAAAAAGAGTCTCAATCACGCTTTTATAAGTTTTTAAATCCGAAATTACAAAGCTTTTATATAATTTCTTTTTATAATTTTTTAAAACATTCTCGCCATAGTCTTTTTTATTTAATGCTTCAACTGCGGTTTCGCCCGCAAGTATTCCGCTTTTTATCGCAAGGTTTGTCCCCTCAAAATGAACGGAATCAACAAGGTTTGCACAGTCTCCGACAAGAAGGCACCCGTCATGATAAAGTTTCGGGAGTTTTTTATAACCGCCTTCGGGAATTGAATGTGCACTGTATTCAATAACCTCTCCGCCTTCAATCAAACGTTTAACGAATTCATTATTTTTCAATCTGTCAAGATATTCATATGGTCTGATTTTATTCCTTTTAAGGCTTTCCATACTGATTCCGACACCGATTGAAACATTATTTTTAAAGGTATATAAAAACCCCATCCCCAAAGGAACATCTTCATCGTTTTTGTTTAATCCGCCAAAAAATTCATATACCGCCCCTTCATCACCTTTTAAATTAAATCTTTGGTTTATGACATCATTTGAAAGTTTAATAACCTCTTTGACGCCTAAAATTGCTTCATCAGGTTCGGTAGTTTTTTTAAGCCCCGTTTTATTCAATAAAAGCGAATTAAACCCTTCCGCCACGATAACAATCGGAGCATAAATTTCTTCGTTGTTTTCGGTTCTTACACCTTTTATTTTTTTATTTTCGATTATTAAATCGACAACAAGAGTGTCATGTGCAAAATAAACGCCTTCTTTTTTGGCTTCCTGCACCATTTTGGAATCAATATTTTTTCTGTATACGCTTATTGAACTTTTACTATCTTTTGTATATGAAATTTCAAGAGAATTTTTATCGTTTAAAATGACATAATTATGTTTTGTTAAATACCTCTCAAAAGGCATATCATTATATGAATTCGGAAACAATTCCTTTAGGGACTCAAGATAAAAAGCGCCGCCGAACATATTTTTAGTGCCGTAGTGGGATGATTTTTCAATCACCACGGGGGTATATCCGCCTCTTTTAACCGTAAGTGCGGCGGCAATTCCCGACGGCCCCGCACCTACAACGATAACATCAGTATTTGTATTTTTCTCCATAATACAAATTATACAATAGCATTCCGTTGTTTACCAAATATGTTAATTTTAAGTGCGTTCCGGAATTTTAAAAATAATTCCGCCAAGAAACGTTAACATAAGCGAACCCCATAATGCGGGCCAAAAACCTTCAATTTGAACGCCGGGGGCAAAATATCCCGCAAGCATAAACAATAAAGCATTGATTACAAGCCCCAAAATCCCCAGTGTTAAAATGTTAACGGGCAGTGTTATAATCATTAAAAAAGGTTTTATTGAGGCGTTAATTAACCCGATTATAAAAGCAATCAACAGTGCACTTTGAAAGTTTTCGACAAAAATCCCCGGAATAATCCAGGCCGTAAGCATAACACAAAGAGCAAACAATACCCACCTTAAAATTAAAATCATAGTTTTTCTCCTTTTTATTGATTTTAATTTTTTTAAGATAATTTTCAATTATCCTTTAGGGGAATATTATGTGTTGGATTTAACCCGTGATTTATTTTGCACATATTCAATAAGCGCACATGATAATTGATCGGGGCAGCTTGTGGATTTAGAATTACATCTTATTCCTTTTAATTTTGAAATAACATCGTTTATGTTCATTCCTCTGCACAAAGAAGAAATTCCCTTTAAATTGCCGTTGCAGCCGCCGTAAAAAACAATATCTTCTATAATATCGTTTTCGATTTTTACTTCAATATATTCGCTGCAAGTGCCTTGTGTTTTATATTTAATGATATCCATTTTTACATCTGATTGTATGCGCCAAACAAGGGCATATATAATGATAAAGCCAAGAATAATACAATCGCACCGATAACAATCAACATAAACGGTTCGACCAATTTTGTAAACGTGTCTATAATATCGTCAAGTTTCTTATCAATATATACCGTACAATTATATAACATCTCCCCTAAACGTCCCGATTGTTCGCCTGTTGCAACCATAAACAACATCATATTGGGTATCTGCCCCGTTGATTTCAGGGCGGAAGAAAGGTTTGTACCTTGCTGCACTCTGATAGCCGCAGCCGATATTGCTTCTCTTAATACCGCATTATCAAGAGTTAAATTTGCAAGATATAAACAGTTAACAACCGGAATACCCGCATCGTATGCAACCTGCAATACGGCAAGAAAGTTGGAAT
>DVJH01000007.1 GCA_018710795.1 Candidatus Galligastranaerophilus gallistercoris
TCACTTTAAAATCGGCACAAACATTTTAAGAGCGGTTATTAATGATGAAATTCAAAATAAAGAAAAACAGACATTTTATTTTAAAAAAGAAAATCTGATGTTTTTTGATTTTTTTACAAAAAACATTATCAAATAATTTTATCTTCTTTTGCTCCGCTCAATCCATATATATGTTTGTTCAATCGCACCCATAAAAGGGTTATATGCAAAATTGTATTCTAAAAACGGGTTTCTTGCTTTTTTATTTATTTTATCCGCATCAATATTTAATTTTTTTATGTATTCTTTAATATCCATATTGCAATCTCTTTCAAATAAACTGTTTAACCTTATTTTAAATTTTCTTTTCTTAAATTTTGACCCGCAAAAGTATAGACGGGAATTATATCCGCCCGGGCAATAAAATTTATGCAAGCAGATCTATATGCCCTGATGTTTGGTTGTGTTCACTGAGCGCTTTTGTTAACCCCAAATTATCCTGAAGATTTTTAAACGTATTTCTTGCATAATTTATTAACTGCGCCTGTACGGTTTTGTTTTTATGATTGACCGCAAGATAGCTCAGAGCTTCTTTTGTGCCTTCACTTGTGATTGTACCCGTCATATCATGCGGGTCCGTTGAATTTTTATCTTTGCTTTTTATGTCTGCAAGCGCTAAAAATGCGCCGTATTCGTCAATTTCTACAAGTCCGTTTTCATTTGTATCAAGCACCTGTGTATTAAATATATCGGTTTTATGTGCGCGGTTTAATTTATCGTTCATGGTCTGAACGGGTGTTTTTGCGCCGCCCATTTCCTCGTATGCCGCCGCAAGAAGGGATATTTTATCTATATGTCCCTGATTTGCTTTTGTATATTTATATTCATAATTTAAACGTTCAAACGAATCTTCTTTTTCAAGTTTATCCGCAAAACCTTCTATTGCTTGAATAAATGCCTCATCATCGGCAAAATTCGGGGTATATCGAATATTTTGCGCACTTTTATACGCATTCAGACTTTGTGCGTTTGTATATTCTTCCATATTGGAGGCTGCGTTTCTTCCGTATCTTACGGAAGGGTTTTGCACGCTGCCGTTATATCTGCCGAAATTACCGTCTATGACACTGACACTCATTAAAATTTACTTTCCTGAAAAATTTAATCTCTTTTATAAATCGTCTGAATTTTGAAACTTGCCATAATATTAATTTTTATTAAGCAAAATAATAAAAAATATGTGGTTAAAGAAACATGTTGCAAAAGAAACACATTGATGCTACCATGCTTTTGACGTTCCGATTTGAAAAATCGTACACATGGATTAGGTAATTCTGTTGCCCGTTTCATGAATGTAGTGTTAATATTTTTTCATATTGTCGTCAAAATTATAAAATGGTGAAAGTTATGAATAAAAAAATTACTATCGTATTAGCAACAATTATAGTTCTTATCATTGCGGTATTATACCGTTTCATTGATACAAAAAATGCCGAAAAGGCGCAATCAGAAGCAATTCAGGCTTCAATGACCGTTGATGTTGAGGTTATGAAACCGTTTGATGTTGAAACTTCAAGCGTAATCGAAGCTCCGGGGCGTGTGGTTGCCGTAAAATCGGCTGATGTTATTGCCCGTGTTCAGGGAATGATTTTAAAGCAGCACTATAAAGACGGCGATTTTGTAAAACAGGGGCAGCTTTTATTTACGATTGACCCCGAAGAGTTTCAAATAGCATACGATCTTGCAAAAGCAAATCTTGAAAACGCAAAAGCAAATCAATATCAGGCGCAAAAAGACTTTGAACGTACAAAAGAACTTGTCGAAAAAGATTTTGTCTCAAAATCCGAATATGATAATGCGCTTGCCGCAAAAGACGCCGCTAATGCTCAGGTGAGCGCAAGCCTTGCACAGCTGAACGATGCAAAAAGACGTCTTTCTTATTCAAAAGTAACCGCACCAATTTCGGGCAAAATAAGTTTACCGACGGTAACGGTCGGAAACTATCTTTCATCTCCCAACACGATGCTTACAACCATCGTAAGCATAGATCCGATTTATGTTACGTATTCTTTGGATTCCGGGATGTTTGACAGATTAAAAGAAGATGAAATTATCCCTTCCGGAAAATCAAAAGAGCCGATAAAAGTATCAATTACTCTTCCTGACGGCTCCGTATATAACGAAACGGGTAATGCCGACTTTTTTGACAACGTAATTGACCAATCAACCGGTGCGATTACAATGAGGGCAACTTTTAAAAACCCGAATGCAAGGTTAATCCCCGGCGATTTTGTTAACGTAAAAGTTTATTCAAATAGAGTTTTAACAAGCCTTGCGGTTCCGCAATCCGCAGTTTTACAGGATTCAAACGGAAGATATCTTTATATTGTTAATGAAGACAACACCGCCTCAAAAAGATATATTGAAACTTCAGGACAAAAAGATAATAACTGGCTTATATCATCGGGTATTACAAAAGATGAAAAATTCGTTTCATCGGGAGTTATCGGTGTGAGAGACGGTTCAAAAGTAAGAATTACAAATGCTGAAGATAATAAAGTTATCGGCGGCGCAGACGAAGCAACCGACATAAAAATAAAAGATGAAAACAATGAGGAATAATTAATAAATGTTTGCCAAATTTTTTATAGAAAGACCGAGATTCGCCATCGTATTATCACTGGTAATCGTTCTTATAGGTCTTATTTGTTTGACTGTTCTGCCTTTGGAAGAATACCCCGAAGTTACGCCTCCGCAGGTAATGGTACAGGCAACATACTCCGGTGCAAGCGCTGAAGTAGTAGAATCAACTGTGGCGCAGCCTATTGAAGCACAGGTTAACGGTGTTGAAGATATGATTTATATGTATTCAACATCATCAAACGGTACATACAGACTTAACGTGTTCTTTAAAACGGGAACGGACCCCGATATGAACCTTGTTAACGTTCAAAACAGGGTTTCTCTTGCAACTTCAAGGCTTCCTTCGGACGTTCAAAGATACGGTATTACGGTAAAACAATCGACACAAGGTGCGGGTCTTGTTATGTATGCCGTATATTCTCCGGACGGTTCAAAAAGTTTGGTTGAAACAAGTAACTACGCTTCAATTTATTTAAAAGACGAACTTGCAAGGATAACGGGTGTAGGTCAGGTTGATGTATACGGCGCAAGAGATTATTCAATAAGAGTTTGGCTGGATGCAAACAAAATGGCGGCCCTGAATGTTTCGCCTCTTGAGATTCAAAATGCCATACAGGGTCAAAACGTTCAGATTCCTGCAGGCGATATCGGTGCGGAGCCTCTTGTAAATAAGCATCAGATGAAAATTACCCTAAAAACAACGGGAAGGCTGACTACTCCCGAACAATTCGGAAATATTGTCGTAAGATCAAACCCCGACGGTTCCGCCATAAGAATTAAAGACGTTGCAAGAGTGGAACTCGGCGGTGAAAGCTATGCCAATATGGGGCGTTTAAACGGCAAAGAAATTGCCGTTATGTCCGTTATGCAATTATCGGACGCTAACGCTATTCAGGTAGCGGACGATTGCAACGCAAAAATGCAGGAATTATCCAAAAATTTTCCTGACGGTATTGAATATATTATAATGCACGATACAACGGAAACCATTAAAGAATCTCTGGCAGAAGTTGTTCATGCAATTGTTCTTTGCGTAATTTTGGTAACGATTGTTGTATATATGTTCCTTGGCGATTGGCGAACTTCCTTGATTCCTTTCGTTTCAATCCCCGTTTCAATTATAGGTACGCTTGCGATATTTGCAATAGCGGATTTTTCAATTAACACGTTGACTCTTTTCGGTTTTGTGCTTGCGGTAGGTACCGTTGTTGACGACAGTATCGTTGTTGTTGAAAACGTACAAAGACACATTGAAGCCGGAAAAAGTCCTAAAGAAGCAACGATTATTTCAATGGAAGAAATTACGGGTGCGGTTATTGCAACATCTCTTGTTTTGATGGCAGTGTTTGTTCCGTGTTCATTTTTATCGGGCATTTCAGGTAAAATGTATCAACAGTTTGCCGTAACGATTGCCGCTTCAATCGGTTTTTCGGTTGTTGTTGCGCTTACTCTTGCTCCCGCATTATGTGCCACAATTTTAAGAAGCAAAGATGAAATTCCGAATCGTCATTTTTATGAAAAATTCAGAGAATTATATAAAGACTACTGGTCTAAAAAACATCCGACAAACCTAAAAGGCAAATTAAGAGCTTGGGGTGAATTTTTTGCCGCGGCTTGGGAGATATGCATTAAAAAATATAACAGATTTTTTGACAGAGTTAAAAAGATATACCTTGAGGGGTCCGATTTTTACATCAAAAGAGCCTCAATGACGGTTATTACGTATATACTTTTGCTTCTGGCGCTTGTCGGATTCTTTAAACTGACCCCGACAGGGTTTTTGCCCGAAGAAGATTTGGGTGTTCTTTTAACGAACATAATTATGAACGACGGCACATCATTGTCCGCAACATCCGATGTTTCCCTTGAAATTGAAGAACAAATGCTTGCGCTTCCGGGTGTAAGACAGGTCGGCGGCATTATAGGTATGAACGGCGATAACACGGCACTTATATTTACCGTATTTAAATCTTTTGCGGAAAGAAAAGAAATGCAGCCCAATTTCTTCAAAAAACTCTTTATGTCTGATGAAGAAAAAGAGCAATATGCAGTAGATCTTGCAGATTTTAAAAGAAAAATCGGAAATATAACTTCAAAATATAAGCAGGCTCAGGTTGTAACGTTTGTTCCGCCCGCAATTTCCGGTATGAGTATGTTCGGCGGTTTTGAATATCAATTCCTTGATAAAGGCAACAGAACCGCACAGGAATTATATAATGAAGCCACAAAATTAATTGCAAGGGCAAACCAAAGTCCGAAGTTAACCGGTGTGTTTACGCAATTTAACGCAAACATCCCGCAGTTTCTAATTGAAATTGATTATCAAAAATTAAAAGCTCAAAATATATCGGAAAATGAAGTTACTGCCGCATTATCTTCACAGTTCGGTTCATACTACGTTAATGACTTCAACCTGCAAGGCAGGGTGTTCAGGGTTATGATGCAGGCAGATGAACCCTACAGAAGCGTTCCCGATGATATGGATAAAATCTATATTAAAACAAACGACGGAAAATCCGCTCCTTTAAGCTCTGTCTTGAAAGTTACTCCCGTAACCGGTCCTTACAGCGTTACGAGGTTTAACATGTATAATTCAATCCAGATTATGGGCAACCCTGCTAAAGGACAATCATCGGGTAATGCGATTGCCGAGATGAATAAAATCTCCGATGAAATGATGACATCGGATTTAGGTTATGCTTGGAGCGGCACATCATTGCAGGAAATTGAATCTTCGGGGCAGACCGCCGTTGTTTTGGGTATGTCTTTGATATTTGTCTATCTGTTCCTTGTAGCTTTATATGAAAGCTGGATGCTCCCGATTGGCGTTATGCTTATTGCACCTCTTGCCATGCTCGGTGCATTATTCCTTCAATATGTAACGGGTAACCAGCTTGACATTTATGCTCAAATAGGGCTTATCATGTTAATAGGTCTTTCGGCTAAACAGGCAATTCTTATTGTTGAATTTGCCAAAGTTGCAAGAGAAGATGAAAATAAATCTATATACGAGGCTGCGATGGAGGCCGCCGATATCAGATTCAGAGCCGTTATGATGACGGGTATTGCATTTATCCTGGGTATGGTGCCTTTGGTATTTGCATCGGGTGCAGGCGCAATGAGCAGACGTTCGTTGGGTACTGCGGTATTTGGCGGCATGATAGTGGCTGTTACGGTCGGTGCAATTTTGGTTCCCGCGTTCTATGCACATATTCAGGAATCAAGAGAAAAGGCCAAAAAAGCGCACAATGAAAGAAAATTAAAACACATTAAGGATATAAGAGAAAATGAATAATTTTAAAAATTTTTCATACATTTTATTGCCGTTATTTATTGCTTTTATAAGTCCTGCTTTTGCGGAGGATGATGCCATTATAATTGCGGAATCCGATGCAAATGTTGAGGCGCCCGTGCAAAATGAATCTGCGGATAGCAGCGAAGCTGGTGTAAAAAATAATTCAAAAACAGAAGAAAAATCGGATACGGCTTCTTTTGAAACATCTTCAAAAACAAACGAAACCGTTGAAGATAAAAATACAACCGATGAAATAACTCTTGAAAACAAAGGTCAAAAACTAGAAAAAAGAGAAGTTAAAAAGGATAAGAAAAAGAAAAACGATTACTCCGAATACTTAATACCCGAAAACGGATATCAAACGGTCGGAAATACGGAAGATAAACAAATTTATATTCAAGGCGCCGTTTCAAAAACGGAAGAATTAACTCTTGCCGATTGTCTTGAACTTGCACTTTCAAATAACCCGAAAATTAAATCGGCGTATGCAAACGTTGCAAAAGTTAAAGAGTCAAAAGTTCAAACCTTATCAAATTATTCTCCCACAATTTCAACCAATACTTCTTTAACCAGAAATAAAATGGACACATCGGGTTTTCCCGCAGGCTTCAATGTTTCTCCTTATACGAGATATCTGCTCGGAACAATTTCATTATCACAATTGGTTTATGACTTTGGCGTAACCCAGAACCAGTACACAATAAATAAACTTGATTGGGAAATGTCAAAACAAAATGTTGAATCTGTTGTAAATCAGGTTGTATGCGATGTTAAAGACGCATACTATAATCTTCTTTATGCTTTGAGTACAAAACAGGTAAGACAGGAAACGGTTGAACAATACCAGCAGATGTATGATCAGGCAAAAGCGTTTTATGAAATCGGAACAAGACCCAGAGTTGATGTAACCATTGCTTCATCCAATCTTGCAGATGCCAGGGCAAATTTTATTGAAGCTTCAAATGCGGTTGATTTGGCGGTTTCAAAATTAAATAACGTTATGGGAACGCCTTTTATAGACCCTTATGTCGTGGATACTTCGATGCCCTATCAGCCTACCGACATTACAATGAAACAGGCAATAGAAATCGCAAACAAAGCCCGCCCCGATTTAAAAACGGCTCTGTATCAAATTCAAAGAGCGGAACAAAACGTAAAACTTTATAAAAAATCATATATGCCGTCATTATCGGTTGGCGCCAACCTTTCAATGGGCGGCAGGCATAATTTTGTGGACAATACCTGGTATGATTTCGGCGGATATTTCAGCTTTCCTATAATCAACCCCGTTTTAATAACATCTCAAATCAAACAGGCTAAAGCCGAACTTGAGCAACAGAAATTTGACACCAAAAACTCGGTAAATGATATCTATTATGAAATACAAAGTGCTTTTGTCCGCGTAACGGATACAAGCCAAAGAATAGTTGCTTCAAAGCTTGCGGTTCAGGAAGCCAGAGAAAGTTATGAATTATCACAAGGAAGATACAAAGCCGGCGTTTGCGATGCAATCGAATTAAAAGAAGCGCAAATTTCATATGAAAATGCTAAACTTGCATATATTTCAAACATTTATGAATACAACAGTGCCAAAGCAGCGCTTGAAATGGCAATCGGACAATCGATAAAACCGTCTGAAGTTCAGGAGAATGTTGAAATATAGTAATTTAGTGTAACAATTAAATTATGAAAGACATTCCGTTTCAAATCGTATCTTCAAATAAACCTGCGGGGGATCAACCGAAAGCGATTAAAGCTCTGGTTGAGGGCATTAATTCAAATTATCAAAATCAGACATTATTGGGTGTAACAGGGTCGGGGAAAACTTTTACCATAGCAAATGTTATTGAAAAAATCCAAAAGCCGACTCTCGTAATTGCCCATAATAAAACCCTTGCCGCTCAATTATACGGCGAATTTAAGGAATTGTTTCCGAATAATGCGGTTGAATATTTTATATCATATTACGATTATTATCAGCCCGAAGCTTATATCCCGAGAACCGACACCTATATTGAAAAATCAGCTTCAATAAACGATGAAATTGACCGCCTGAGGCACAATACCACAAGAAGCCTTTATGAAAGAAAAGATGTTATTGTTGTGGCGTCCGTAAGCTGTATCTACGGTTTAGGGCTGCCCGAGAATTATTTTAAAGGTGCCGTTACGCTCCGTATAGGAGATGAAATAGACAGAAAAGCTTTTTTAAACCATCTGATTTTAACCCGTTACGAGAGAAACGATGTCGAATTAAAAAGATCAACATTCAGGGTACGGGGCGATTTAATCGAAATCATGCCCGCTTTTGAAAAAGTTATTACGAGGTTTTCCCTCTTTGGCGATGAAATAGAAAAAATCTCAAGAATCGATTCTACAACGGGCGAAGTTATCGAAAATGTTGATGAAGCGGTTATTTACCCTGCCGTTCATTATCTGGCGGATGACGATGATTTGGATACAACCCTTGATATGATACGTTTTGAATTAAAACAAAGACTCATTGAACTCAATTCGCAAAATAAGCTTGTTGAAGCTCAAAGACTGGAGCAGAGAGTAAACTATGATATAGAAATGATAAAAGAGATGGGCTATTGTTCGGGCATTGAAAACTATTCAAGAATACTTGAAAGAAGAGCCCCCGGAACCCCGCCCGCCACATTATTGGATTATTTTCCCGATGATTTTCTGGTTGTAATCGATGAATCTCATGTTACCCTGCCGCAGCTTAAGGGGATGTATTTCGGTGATAAATCAAGAAAAGAAGTTCTTGTCGATTACGGTTTCAGGCTTCCTTGCGCAAAAGATAACAGACCTTTAACTTTTGATGAATTCTGGAAAAAAATAGATAAAAAAATCTTTATCTCTGCAACCCCGGGGGATTTTGAAAAAGAAGTTTCATCTCAAATTGTTGAACAAATTATCCGCCCGACGGGGCTTGTCGACCCTGAAATCGAACTTCATCCGACCGAAGGGCAGGTAAATGATTTAATAAACGAGATAAATAAAATCGTCGAAAAGAAAGAAAGAGTTTTTGTTACAACGCTGACCAAAAGAATGGCGGAAGATTTAACCGAATATTTAAGCCAGAGAAACGTAAAAGTAAGATATCTCCACAGTGAAATTCAATCCTTGGAAAGAGTTGAAATTTTAAGAGATTTAAGGCTGGGTGTCTTTGACGTTTTAATCGGTGTTAACCTTTTAAGAGAAGGGCTTGATGTCCCCGAAGTTTCTCTTGTTGCAATTATGGACGCCGATAAAGAAGGGTTTTTAAGATGTGAAACATCGCTAATCCAGACAATCGGACGTTCCGCAAGAAACGCTAACGGCAAAGTTATTATGTATGCGGATAAAATAACGGATTCAATGAAGCTTGCAATTGATGAAACAAAAAGAAGAAGAAAGCTGCAGCTTGAATACAATAAAATTCATAATATCACCCCGAAAACCATTGTCAAACCTGTTGAAAACAATCTGCTTGCACTGGTTCAAAGCTATAGAAGCGTTGAAGATATTATAGCGGAAGGTATGAGCGAATTAAAAATCGATAAAAAAGACCTGCCGAAACTTTTAAATAAGCTTGAAAAAGATATGCAAAAAGCGGCAAAAATTCTTGATTTTGAACGTGCCGCAGAAATCAGGGATAAAATTAAACAACTAAGAGAAATGTTATAAAAAAAAGCCCCTTTTGGGGCTTTTTTAATTTCTGTCGCTGAATTTTGCAAGCAGTCTTAAAATTTCAATATACAGCCAAATAAGAGTTACCATTAAACCGAATGCGCCGTACCATTCAAAAAATTTGGGCATATTCATATTTGCGCCGTTTTCGATAACATGGAAATCTATTATAAGATTTAGCGCCGCAATAACACATACGATAATGCTAAACCCTATTCCTACGGTCCCGGAGCCCATAAGAAGGGAACTTCCCGCAGGGTTAAAGAAGCCGACAATAAAAGTTGTAAGATAAATAACGGCAACTGCCGCGGTTGCAATTAAAATTGTCGATTTAAATTTTTCGGTGCATTTTATAATTCTTAGAGAATATAAAATAAGCATTGCAATCATTGTTGCAAATGTTGCGCATACGGCGTTTGCAACAATCGGGCTGCCTTTTGTGTATACGGTGTATAAGGCGCTTATGCCGCCTATAACAAGCCCTTCAAATATTGAATAAATTATGACGGCGGGAACAAGAATTTTTTTGTTGCCCGCATTAAATATGGCAATAAGTGCCGCTATCACTCCGCCGATTAGTCCTGTCCAGGTCAACATGTTCACTTTGTCTATAAAGCCGTTCATAAAAAGCGAAAACGTGTAAACGGATGAAGCAACGAGAATTGCAAGCAGGATAAAGGTTTTCATAACCGCACCCTGAATGCTCATTGTCTCGGTTGCATCGTCAGATTGTATAAATTTTTCCGCAATGCTTGAGTTGAAAACGGGATTTGACATTTTTAAATTCCTCCTTAATTAATTAAAATATTATACCATACCTTTTGAGGGGTAATCATTGCATAAACAATTAATTAATAATTGTAAAAAAATGTAAAAAACACGGTGTTTTAATCAAAAATCAAACCTTTAATTACTTTATTAATTTATAGAATATTTACGGGAAGAAGTTTTCAAGGTTAGTTAAAGTTGAACAATATTCAAGGTATTACATCATACAGTGCAAATAATAATGCACCCATAATGCCGTTTATGACAGCAACAAGACCGAACGGGTTCTATGCTGCCAACATTTCTTCTTCGCCCGTCAACAGCCAAATTCAAACCGCTGACTATTTTACAAGCCAATCCCGCCCCGCTTCTTCCAATATTCAAAGCACGATGATAACCGTTTTTGACGACCTGATGGCAAAGGTTGCTCCGAAGATGTATTTGAATAAATATATCTCCAAAAACGTTATAGAAAATGCCGTTCAAAATAATCCCAATATAGCGCAAATCCTGTCTTCCAAAGGGCTTACCCCGACCGTTTATATGGAAAACGTCCGCGGTAAAAACGAAAACCATTTTATGACAACTTATCTGAAAGCAAAGGAACTCGGAAAAGACCTGCCGCTCGATGAATATTCGTATCTTATGCAGGCATCTTTGCTGCATGATATTGGAAAAGTTTTCATTCCCCCCGAAATTTTAAATAAACCGGGTAAATTAACCCCCGAAGAAAAAGAAATAGTAGACCTTCATGCCCAATTGGGATATGAAATTTTAAAAACGACTCCTCTTAACCCCAAGGTTT
>DVJH01000064.1 GCA_018710795.1 Candidatus Galligastranaerophilus gallistercoris
CAAAGGAATTTGGAATTATACGATAGGGCAGAGAAAAGGTATCAAAATAAGCGCTAAAGAAGCGCTTTACGTTGCCGAATTAAGAGAAAACACAAATGAAGTTGTTGTCGGATATAAAGACAGCATAAAAAGAAATTATTTATATGCGGATAATCTGAACTGGATAAAATTTGATAAACCCGAAAAAAGTTTTGAAGCGCAAGCCAAAATAAGGTCATCGCAGGCGCCCAAAAAAGCCTTTGTAGAGATTATCGATGATAATAAAATCAAAGTAACTTTTGAAGAATACCAGAATTCAATCGCAAAAGGGCAAAGCGTTGTTTTATACGACAACGATTATGTCATCGGCGGCGGAATAATTTTATAGATTATTCTATTCTTTTAACGTATTTATCGGGATTTTTCTTATTTTCAATTAAAGATGAAATAAACGAACCGCCGACAAGCAAAAGCCCGATTGAACCGGTTATAATTTCATTTACCTCTTTAAAGACGGATATAAACATAATAATTGCAAGAGAAATTATTGCAAAATGAGCACCCGAAACAAGATAGATATATTGATTTAAAGTTTTTCTTTCAACAAAAAGCAAAGTTAAGCTTCTTACAAACATAGCTCCTATTGCAAGCCCTATTGCAATGACCACTATATCCTTGCTTATTGCAAACGAGCCTAAGACACCGTCTAAAGAAAATGAAGCGTCGATTGTTTCAAGATAAATAAACATCATTAATCCGCCCTTGGCCGCGCCCGATGCGATTGATGCCTCCTGTTTCTTTTCCATAAAGCCGCAAAGACCATGGATTACTTCGTAAGAAACAACGCCCGTAACGGCAGATGTTATAACCGACCATTTAATATCATCCGGCAGGAAAAACTGCAAAATAAAAATTACAAGAGAAGTTATTATTGCGTTAGAAAATCTGAAATTGATTTTTTCAAGAAGGTTTTCTATAAAAGGAAGCCATTTATGATGATTATTTTTGCCGACAAAATAAGACAATCCGACCATCAAAAGGAAGCTTCCGCCAAACGCCACAAGCGGCGCATGGGCAAGGTGAAGATAATGGGTATATTGCGTTACGTCTTCAAGCGCCATATGAACCGTTTTTATTATGCTTAATCGAGAGAATATCGAAACAATAATAACGGGGAGCAAAAACCTTACGCCGAATACGGCAATAATAATGCCCCATGTTAAAAACCTGTGCTGCCATTTGGGGGTCATTTTATCCAGAACAACCGCATTTACTACCGCATTATCAAAAGAGAGGGTAACTTCCAAAATACTTAAGAAAAATACGATAAATAAAGTTTTAAGTTCGGTTCCCGCTTCAATATGAGCTGCCCAAAACCAGGCGGCAATAAAACCTAAGATTGTAACTATTATTGATTCTCTAAAGTGTTTAAACATTTTTTTGCCAGTTTCTTTCAATATCTTCTAAACTTACACCCTTTGTTTCGGGGATTACGAATTTTACAAAAATTATACTAAGGAATGAAAGTGCTGAAAATAGCATAAACGTATTAAATTCGCCCAGATATTTTAACATCGGAAGAAATGATATCGAAACCGTAAAATTAAAAATAAAATTTGCCATAACCGATACGCTCATTAAAACCCCTCTTATTCTCAAAGGGAAAACTTCCGATATTAAAATGAATATAACGGGCCCGAGAGAACAAGCAAAAAACATAATATATGAAACGGTCGAAATTAAAGCGTAATATTTTGAATATTCTCCGAGCTTGCAGGAAAACCCGAACGTTAAAGACAAAAGCAAAAGACAAAGCCCCATGCCCGTTAAACCAATATATAAAAGCGGCTTTCTTCCTATTTTGTCGGTTGAGAATATGGCAACAAAAGTCATTAAAAAGTTAACAACGCCTATTCCTATCGTTGCATAAATTGCACTTAAGTTATCGTTAAAGCCTGCATATTTTAAAATAGTCGGGGCATAATAAATAATTGTGTTAATTCCCGTCCACTGCTGTACGAACATTCCGCCAACACCGATTATAAGCGGCAATAACATCCATTTTTTAAAAACAAATTTTTCTTTTTTTTCTTCTTTAAAAATTAAAGATTTAATATTTTCTATTTCAATATCCGCATCAATATCGGGCTGCAATTTGTTCAGCGTTTCTTTTGCTTCTTCAAATCTTCCCTTTAAGACATACCACCTCGGAGTATCAGGCATAAAATAAATTCCGAATGCAAGAACAACGGCAGGAATAACTCCGACCAAAAGCATTAATCTCCAGCTTTGAAATTCGGATGCTATATAGGCATTTGTAAGATAGGAAAATAAAATTCCCATGGTTATTGCAAGCTGAAATAAAGATACAAGAGCCCCTCTTATTTTTTCGGGCGAAATTTCAGACAGATATAATGGAGCGCAAAACGTTATAACCCCTATTGCAAAACCCACCATAAACCTTGAAATCATAAGAACGTAAACATTGGGGGCAATTGAACATAGAATTGAGCCGAAGAAAAATATAAGCGCCGTTATGAAAATAATTTTTTGTCTGCCGAAAAGATCCGCGAGCCTTCCGTTTAAAATCGCACCGATGGCAGCGCCTATCAAAACGCTTGATACCAAAAAGCCCTGCATAAATTCATTCATGTGCCAGTCGTTATTAATATATAAAAGCGCTCCCGATATAACTCCCGTATCAAATCCGGATAACAAACCCCCGAGCGCCACAAAAAAAGCGACAATGTATAAAGAAAGATTTTTCATCAACCTAAAAACCCCGCAAATAAAAATAAATACCTTTAGTTTATTCTAAAGGCATTCATCCAAAAACTCAATTATATTAAGATTTAAAACTGGTGTAAAAATCTTATGTCGTCATTAAAAAATAATCTTATATCATCAATTGCATATTTAAGCATTGTAAGTCTTTCAACTCCCATACCGAAGGCAAAACCGGAGTATACTTCAGGGTCGATATCAACTGCTCTTAAAACGTTAGGATCAACCATCCCCGACCCTAAAATTTCAAGCCAGCCTGTGCCCGAGCATGTGGGGCAGCCTTTTCCTTCGCACATAATGCATTGAACGTCAACTTCAGCCGAAGGCTCCGTAAAAGGAAAGAAGCTGTTTCTAAATCTTGTGGGGCGGTATGAACCGAAATAAAGTCTTATAAATTCGTTTAAAACTCCTTTAAGGTCAGAGAATGTAACGTTTTTATCAACATATAAACCTTCAATTTGATGGAAAAGGTTATTTTTTCTTGCGCTGACCGATTCGCTTCTATAGACTCTGCCCGGGGAGATAATCTTAATCGGGGGTCTTGAATTTTGCATTTGTCTTACCTGAGCGTTTGATGTTTGGCTTCTTAAAACAACATTTTCGCCGAGCTTGGAATAAAAAGTATCCTGAACATCTCTTGCGGGGTGTTCTTTAGGGGTATTTAACAAATCAAAATTATATTTAACCGTTTCAACCTCGGGGGAATATTTATTTTCAATTAATGAAAATCCTAAAAGTTCAAAAATTTCCGTTATTTCGTTAATTGTTTTTGTTAAAGGGTGAATATGCCCCGAAGGTTCGTATGTGGAAGGAAGCGTTATATCTATTTTTTCGCTTTCAAGTTTTTTGTTTAATTCAATCGTATAAAACTCTTCCTGTTTTTCATTAACGAGAGCTTCAATTTCTTTTGATACCTGATTGGTAAGAGCGCCGATTTTGGGCCTTAATTCCGCAGGGATATCCTTCAGACCTTTTTTTAAATTATTTAATTCGGATGCTCTCGATAAATATTTGTTTTTAACTTCCTCAAGAGATTTCATATCGGACGCTTTTTCAATTTCTTTAAGCGCATTGTCTTTTATTTCAAGTATCTTTTGTTCCATTATCAATAATTCCTTTTTACACACCAATAATAACAAAAAAAGTGCATATATCAATATTTTTGTTATAATGGCGTATTATGGAGATTTTATTTTATCTGGGGTTGTTTTTATACCTTTTTATCGTCGGAAGCTGTGTCGGACATGTTGATTACGATTTTTTTGCAAGATTAATCGTCGGAAAAACATATTTCCAGACAGGCGAAATTTTAAAATACGATTTTTTATCCTATACGCCGACTCATCCCTGGTATGACCATGAATGGGGTGCAAGCGTCCTTTTTTATTTTATGCATAATGTTTTCGGCGATGTCGGACTTTTTATATTTAAAGCTTTAAGTCTTTTTATAACATTTTTTATTCTTGTTCAAATTATAAAATTAAGAAGAAAAACGCTTAGTCCGGACAAAAAATATCCGATTTTCAATTTTTTATTTTTCTTTGTAATGCTGCAGCCCGTTTTTAACCTTGTGTATTCTTTAAGGTGTCATCATTTTACTTTTATGTTTTTTGCAATATGGCTGTATACTTTGGAAAAAGCAAGACTTGAAAAAAACTACCGGATTCTTTGGGTGTTGCCTTTGCTTATGATAGTTTGGTCCAATATCCATGGCGGATGCTTTATGGCATTCGGGATAACGGGGCTTTATATCATAGGCGAATTTTTGGAAAAAAGGCCCGTAATGCCTTATATTTATACATTTGTTGCCGCATTTTTATTAATGTTCATAAATCCTTACGGAATTGATTATGTAACATTTTTAATTAAAGCAACCACGATGCATAGAACCTCTATTGTCGAATGGCAGCCGTTATTCGGAGAATTTTATTTTGCAAAATTCATAAAATTTAAGCTGATTTTATTATGCATAATCGGGTTAAGCGCGTATAAATTCATAAAAGCGTATTCCTCGGCAAAAACCGAAGGCTTTAAAAATAAGATTTTTGAAATATGGAAAAATACGGATAAAACAAAATTTCTGCTTATTCTTGTTATGTTTATTTTGTGTTTTAAATC
>DVJH01000065.1 GCA_018710795.1 Candidatus Galligastranaerophilus gallistercoris
AAAAGGAATTAATTTAGTACCCTGTTTATTTAGGAATTAAGACGAAAATAAGGATGCAAAGGTTATGAAAAAACAAGTTCTTTTAATGGCTGCATTTATGGCTGTTGCTCCGTGTTTTGCGGCTGAAACAAATGACGGACACTATGAATACCTGTTTGAAGAAAAAAATGCAACCGACAATCAGGTATTGATTAAAGCGGACACAAACGTTATGCAGCAAGGAAATGCAATCAGAATTGCATTTGAAAAGAAATTTAAATCGGAAAAAGCAAAGCCCGGTGAAGAAATTACTTTTATCGTTAAAGAATCGGTCTATACTCAGGAAGGAACCCTTATTATCCCTGCCGAATCAAAAATTAACGCAAAAGTAATCAAAATTGAAAAACAAAAAGTGCCCAATAAAAACGCAAGGGTTTATTTCCACTTTGATAGTTTGACAACGCCTGACGGCACGGTTTATGAAATGAGCGCAAAACCGGGCACAAAAGACGGCTCACTGAAAGAAGGACCGTGGATGACAACGGGTAAAATTGCGGCTTATACCGTAGGTTTGGGTGCAATCGGTGCAGGTGCGGGCGCAGGTTTTGCATTTATTCCGAATCCCACTAACCTCGGCGCAGGTTTTGCAATCGGTATACCCGTAGGCTGCGGTGTCGGTTTAATTGCGGGATTGATTACTCCGGGGTTAAAATATCACGCAAAAGCGGGTGAAGAAATCGTTATTTTATTATCCGATGAATTGCAATTGAATAAACAAAAAGAAGTTCTAATCCCCGTTTCCGATACGGAAGATGATGAAACCGAAGAAGAAGATGATTAAAATAACAAAAACGCCTCAAAATCCTTGAGGCGTTTTTTTTAAGTTTAAAAGAAGTTATTTTCATAATAAAATATAATTGACGCACCAAAAGGATAAATATGGAAAATAACGTCGATAAAATAATAGTTAAAGGCGCAAAAGTCCATAATTTAAAAAATATTGACGTTGATGTTCCTTTAAATAAAATAGTCGGGATAGCCGGAGTTTCAGGGTCAGGGAAATCTTCTCTGGCGCTCGGCGTTTTATATTCGGAAGGTTCAAGAAGATATCTTGAAGCGCTCTCTACATATACGAGGCGCAGAATGACACAGGCGGAAAAAAGCGACGTTGAAGAAGTTTTATACGTTCCTGCGGCGCTTGCGCTGCATCAGCGTCCGAATGTCCCCGGCATAAGAAGCACGTTCGGCACCGGAACCGAATTATTAAACAGTTTAAGGCTGATGTATTCAAGGCTTGCAAACCATTGCTGCCCTAACGGGCATTATCTTGAGCCGACACTTGCCGTTGCCGCCGAACAAGAATTAATCTGCCCCGTATGCGGGGAACATTTTTATGCACCTTCTGCCGAAGAGCTTGCGTTTAACAGCCAAGGCGCCTGCGAAACTTGCAGCGGGACGGGAGTTACAAGAACGGTCGATAAATCAACTCTTGTTCCCGATGAAAATTTAACCGTTGAGCAGGGTGCCGTGGCACCGTGGAATTCTTTAATGTGGACATTAATGGTCGATGTGTGCAGGGAAATGGGCGTAAGAACAAATATACCGTTTAAAGATTTAACCGAAAAAGAAAAAGATATTATATATAACGGACCTGCCGAAAAAAAACATATTTTCTACAAAGCAAAAAATTCAAACGTTGCGGGAGAACTTGATTTTACATATTATAATGCCACCTACACGGTTTTAAACGCTTTATCCAAAGTTAAAGACGAAAAATCAATGAAACGTGTCGAAAAGTTTTTAAAGACCGATATTTGCCCCGCTTGCGGCGGCACAAGGCTCAATGAAAGAGCAAGACTGCCGAAACTTGCAGGAATGTCGCTTGATGAAACGTGTAAAATGAGCCTTGATGATTTAATTTTTCATGTAAATAAAATACCCGATACGCTTCCGAATGAAATGCGCCCCATGGCAAAAAACATAGCGGAATCATTTTTAAACACTGCAAAAAGGCTTATGGATTTAGGGCTCGGTTATTTAACGCTCGACAGAGCTTCTTCAACCTTATCAACAGGCGAAAGACAGAGAATGCAGCTTGCAAGAGCCGTAAGAAACAGAACAACGGGAGTTTTATACGTTCTGGACGAGCCGTCAATCGGACTGCACCCGAGCAATATAGAAGGGTTGAAGGGCGTTATTCATGATTTAATTAATGACGGAAACTCGGTTATAGTTGTTGATCATGATATTGAGATTTTAAAAGAATCGGACCATATTATTGAAATGGGTCCGAAAGCAGGTGTTGACGGCGGATATGTTATAGCGCAGGGAACAATTTCAGACATTGAAAAAAACAAAGATTCCATAATCGGCGGATTTTTATCGGGAAAAGAAAAAGTTATTGTAAGAAGCCGCTCAAAAAAAGAAGATATTTTTGAAAACGGAAAAATTCATCTTTCCACAGGCTGCATTCATACCGTAAAACCCCTTGAAATTGATATACCGAAGGGAAAATTGACCGTGGTAACGGGAGTTTCGGGATCGGGGAAAACCACAATGGTGTTAGAGAGCCTTGTGCCTGCGATTGAAAATATGATTTTAGAAAAAAAGCTCCCCGAACACATTTTAAATGTCGAAGCAAAAGAAATTAAACAGATAAAATTAATAGATGCAACCCCTATAGGCATTAATGTCCGCTCGACCGTTGCAACATATGCAAATATCCATGATGAGTTAAGAAAAATTTATGCAAAAACAAAAAACGCAAAAGAATTAAAATATAAAGCGGGCGATTTTTCATATAATACGGGAAAATTGCGCTGCCCGCACTGCGACGGAACAGGAACAATCAGCCTTGATGTGCAGTTTTTACCCGATGTTGAAATTCCATGTCCCGAATGCAGAGGTTCAAGATATTCTAAAGACGCATACGCCGTTAAATATAATTCATATTCAATGCCCGAATTAATGGCGATGAACGTAAATAAAGCGGCGGAAATCTGCAAAGACTTGCCCTTAATACATCAAAGACTAAAGGTTTTAGAGGATTTGGGGCTCGGTTATTTAACGCTCGGCGAACAAACGCCGGGATTATCGGGCGGTGAGGCGCAGAGATTAAAGCTGGCAAGCGAAATGAGAAAAGCTCAAAACGGTTCGATTTTTGTTTTTGACGAACCGACAATAGGGCTTCACCCGCTGGATGTCAGAACGCTGCTTTGCGTTTTTCAAACGTTAATTGAAAACGGGGCAACAGTTATTGTAATTGAGCATGATTTAGATGTTATCAAAAATGCCGATTATATAATAGATATGGGCCCGGACGGGGGAGAAAAAGGCGGAGAAATTATATTCAAGGGCACTTTTGAAGAATTAAAAAAATGTAAAATTTCAAAAACCGCAAAATTTTTATGATAAAGTTATTTATGATAAAATAAAAACTGTCAGGCATTTTTGCCAAAGATTAAACAATATGGAGAGATGTCCGAGCGGTTTATGGTGCAGACCTCGAAAGTCTGTGTGGGGGCAACTCCACCGTGGGTTCGAATCCCACTCTCTCCGAATTTTAATATCGCCGCTTAATTTAAGCGGCGATTTAATTTTAATGCAATTTGTTTTTTTAAAAAAACATATATTTATTATGGTTAAATCAATTTTATGCAAAATGTATTTTTAAAAACCGAAAGATTAACTTTAAGATATATAATTCAAGATGATTTTGAAGAATTAAAAGCAATTCTTCGGGATAAAGAAGTCATGCATGCCTGAGAATATGATTTTACGGATAAAGATGTCCAAGAATGGATTGACAAAAATTTGGAACTTTATAAAATGCACAATCTCGGTTTCTTTATTGCGGCTGAAAATCTATCGGGAAATATTATAGGTCAAGCTGCATTGAAACCTGATACAATTGAAGGCAAACAACATTATGAAATCGGATATATTTTAAAAAAAGAGTATTGGCATAAGGGATATGCAACGGAAGCGGTCAGGGCGCTTAAAGATTATGCTTTTAATACTTTAAATTTAGATGAAGTTATTTTTGAAATTCGCCCCGATAATTTCCCGTCCCGCAAAGTTGCCGAGAATTTGAAC
>DVJH01000066.1 GCA_018710795.1 Candidatus Galligastranaerophilus gallistercoris
CCGTAAAAGAAATTCAGGCGAAAGCTGATGACGTAGTTTCTGAAATGCAAAAAAAAGGCGAAGAAATTATTGCTAAAATTCAAGATATGATTAATAAAAAAGAAGAAGCAAAAGAATCGTAATTAAAAATTATATTAAAATTATCAAAATTTAACTGCCCGCAAAAATTGCGGGCTTTTTTAATTTTATTTCGTTTCGGATAAATCTCACCTTGGCGCACTCCGTTCACTTTCGTTCACATCCGTGCTACGGAATTTTCGCAAAAAGAAGCCTTGCGTTTGTGCAAGGCCTTTAACATATATGTAGATATAAAACTTCCCTCTATAAAGTCCTTTTTATACCTAGTTTGCTTGAGGAGCAGGCGCATTCCAAAGTGCGTCTCTTGTTAATTTGGAACTTACCATCTCTTGAGTCAGATTAATGTTGTTAGGTGTAAAAATAAACACAAAGTCGCCGATTTTTCTTTGGTTTCCGTCAAGTGCGTGTGTGCATCCGCATAAAAAGTCAACGATTCTTTGTGATTCTTCTCTGTCTAACAGTTGTAAATTCAAGATTACGGTTTTTCTTTCTTTAAGTGCCTGGGCAATTTGGATAGATTCATTGTAGGCTCTGGGTTCAAATACTACAACTTCATATCCTTTCTGGTGTTCATAGCCTCTTGAAGGCATCGAGATAACTTTTCTTTCATTTCTAATGGGTGATGTTTGTTTAAATGCCGGTTCTAATGCTGCATTTCTGTCTGTTTCGTATCCTGTTTCAAATTCTTCCTGCAGCCCGTCGAAAAAGTCGTCTTCCTTTCCGCTTTCAAATGGTGATGTTAAAAATCCTACAATGGATCTGATTTTGTCTGAAACGCTGGTCAATGCCCTATCCTCCTGTTATTCAAATAATATTCTACCTAGACGTATGATGGTTGCGCCCGAATCGAGCGCTATTTTGTAATCGTTGCTCATCCCCATGGATAATTCCTTAAGCTTGTATGTTTCTTTCAACTTGAACATTTCGTCAAACAGCCTTTTTAATAATTTTAAATCGTCCGTCAATGGCGCTATATTCATAAGGCCGATTAATTCAATGCCTTTCATTTTTGAAACTTCACTTATTGTTTTTTCCAGTTGAGAAGGTGCAATTCCGAATTTCTGCTCTTCACCCGCATTGTTTACCTGTATGAGAATCTTTTGCACAATACCAAGCGAGAGCGCTTTTTTTGAGATTTCATCCGCAAGCTTTACAGAATCAACTGAGTGAATTAAATTAAAATATCCTACCGCCCACTTAACCTTGTTGCTCTGCAGGTGACCTATTAAATGATAATTGCAATCAGAACGTATTTCATCGTCTAAACCGTTGATTTTTTCAACGGCATCGGGAAGTCTGCTTTCTCCGAAATCCCTTAATCCTGCTTCATATGCCTCAATCATTCTATCCGTTCCGTAATATTTTGAGACTGCAACGATTTTAGGATTGTATTTGCTCACAGACTCCTTAATCTTTTCAAGGTTTTCAAATACTCTGTTTGCTTTGCCTTCCACTTTACCCTTTTTCTTACACTGTTTCGGCTCTGTTTTCAGCACTGAATTAATTATATAGAGGCATTCGGAATGTGGCAATTTTTTGTTCTTATTTTGTCTATTTTTTACACTCTTTCCTCAAATCATGCTCTACGACATGGTTTTAGCATGCCTCAATTCCTTTACAATTGGTTACATGAGCTTAATTTTTCTTAAAAAATGCAAATTCTACACTTATTTTTTGCAAATTTTTTTATTTTTGAGCATTAACTTTTAAAGAGAAGGAATTTTTAAAATGAATATTTCACCCGTCAGCAATTTGAATTTTAACGGAAATGTCTATATTAATAAAATCGATACCGCTAAAGAAATTGCAAAAATTGCAAAATATTTTCCCGAATCATCCGATATCGAGTCTTTTAAAAATGATGAGCAGGTTAAAAGTTTTATCGGAAACATAAATACCCTGAAACATCGCCTTGAAACAAAGACCCCTGATGATAACCGATATGAAATAATTTTCAATATGGGTTCGGATGATTTTGATGAATACAGATACAGTGCTTACGTTACCGTATACGACAGAAATAACGACCGCTCGACAATGAGCTATGTTGATTTGGCACAGCGTTTATCTTCAACAAAAATAAATTTTAACAACCGCTCAAACGGGCAAAGAATTTGGGAAAATGCATTTGAGCCAGTTACAGATTCCGCTCTTAAAGATGCCAAAAGAGCCCAGAAGCAAATCTTGCCCCCGTTGGATGATTCTTCTTATCAAAAGCGTGAAATTAGAGAATTAAACGATAAAGAGCGCTATGTTTTTGATATGCTTGCTTAAATTAAATTAATCATATCCTTAACCGCTTTATCAAGCCCGACAAAAACGGCTCTTGAAATTATACTGTGCCCTATGTTTAATTCATAAAGCATCGGAATTTTGTGCATTAATTTAACGTTTTCATAATTAAGCCCGTGGCCGGCGTTTACTTTTAAATTCAGATCCCGTGCCAACGATGCCGCAAATTGAAGCTTTTCAAGCTCTTTTTCATAATTTCCTTTATTAAATGCGTTTGCAAAGAAGCCGGTGTGAAGTTCAATATAATCGGCGTTTGTTCTTTTTGCGGCTTCCACCTGTGCGGGGTCCGCATCAATAAAAAGGCTTACCAGAATATTTTTCGAATGCAGAGAATCGTTTAATTTTTTAATTCTGTCTTCGAATTTGATTACATCAAGCCCGCCTTCGGTCGTAATTTCAAGTCTTTTTTCGGGCACTATACAGCAGGAATGAGGAACAACGTCAAGCGCAATTTTTTCCATTTCTTCCGTTGCTGCCATTTCAAGGTTTAAACTTATTTTTAATTCTTCTTTTAAAAGATAAACATCTTCATCTTTAATGTGGCGTCTGTCTTCTCTTAAATGTGTCGTGATTTGGCTTGCGCCCGCATTTTGCGCAACAAAAGCCGCTTCCAAAACGGACGGTTCAACGCCCATTCTTGCGTTTCTTAATGTTGCTATATGATCTATATTTACTCCTAAATCCATATAAAAATTTTACCATAAAGAAAATCGAATAAAGCAAGCGGTTGATTTTAAAACGGTTTTATTTTAAATTTCAGCGTTTTATAATAAAATAAGACTGTTAACATTATTATTTATCTACCGGCAGAAAAGAAACCAAAAAGTGAAATGTCCAAAATGCAAAACTGAAGTATCTTCAAAGGACGTATTTTGCCCAGGCTGCAATTTACGGCTTATAATCGAGTGCCCTAAATGTAAAAATAAAGTAAGATTGGGTTCCGCTTCATGCAAAAACTGCGGATACGTTTTTGTGA
>DVJH01000067.1 GCA_018710795.1 Candidatus Galligastranaerophilus gallistercoris
CTTGAAAATTACAGATTAAAAGTTGAAGAAGAACTGAAAAATTTGTATAACAAGCTTGTGGTTGATTTTAAAAAGTTATAAAAAAGAGGCAAAATTTGCCTCTTTTTTATAATTTCAACCGGCCCTTTAAAAGGTACATTAAATTTATTACAGCAAAAGCTTTTATTTTTATTTTTTATAATATACAGACTCATTAACAGGCAAAAATAATATGATTACAACACCGGTAATATATAATTCAATTAAAAACCAAAACGTATTTAATAAAATAAGCGGAAATAAATATAATCCGAAAGTTATTGCAAATAAAAATAATATAACCGAACAATTTAATTTTAAAAAAGTCAAAAATTTTGTTATCCCGGCTTTGTTTGCAATAGGTCTTTTTGCATATATTTTAAAGGGCAGAATCAGTTCAAAGAAATTTATTGAAAAATCCGATGAATTGTATTTTGAAGCACAAAAATACAAAGAAAAAGGAGATAAAATTTTAGCCGAGGTAACGGAAAAATTTAAATACGGAAAAGAAAACGGATTTCAAACCTTTTTTGATGATAAAGATAAAACGAAAGTAGTTTTTTCAACAAGCAATAGCAGGCTTACATTCATCAAAGAATACACTAAAGAAAATATGCCTCTCAGAATGAGCGTTTTTACGGATGACGCTGCGACAGAAATATATGAACTAACGGAAGCAAGAGTTAACAAATTTTCATATGATAAAGGTTCTCTAATAAAAGCAGCCATTAACCATAAAGACTACGGCGCCGACATAACGGGTGCAAAAGACCTTATTATATATAAAGACGGAATGCCTGAAATTATACATAGAGGCTATATAAGAAATAATACAAGCGAAACATCGGCTGAAATTTATTTATATTCAGGAAATAAAAAAGCAGGCGTCATTATGGAAGGATGGAGCATGAACGATGAATCCGGACAAAATGCAAAAAATATTTTCTTAAAAACAAAATTTGGCGCCTATAAAAAAATAGAGCGCCAAAATGAAAACATAGAATATTGTATTTAAGAAATTCTTCTTTGTTTTACCCTGTTTACCGATTCAATGAATTCTTCGGCATCCATCGTTTCTTTATCCAGCAATTCATGAGAAAGCGCATCCAAAACATCTTTATTTTCAGATAACATTTGAATTACTTTTTCATACTGGGTATCTACTATGGATTTAACTTCTTCATCCACAACGTATGCCACCTGTTCCGAATAATCTCGCTGGTGCCCGAAATCCCTTCCCATAAAGGTATGTTCCTGAGATTTACCGTAAGTCAAATTTCCGAGCTTATCGCTCATACCCCACTGCATTACCATTCTTCTTGCAGTCTTTGATACATCTTCCAAATCGGCGCTTGCACCGGTTGTAATGTTATCTTTGCCGTAAATAATTTCCTCTGCCGCCCTTCCGCCAAGAGTTATTGCAATTTTGCATAATAATTCATTTTTTGAAACATGGACGCTTTCATCCTTAGGTTTTGACCAGGTAATTCCCAATGCATAGCCTCTCGGGATAATTGAAACCTTATGAAGTTCGTTTTTGGAATTATCAAGCAAAACATTAACGAGAGCATGACCTACTTCATGGTATGCGGTAATTTCCTTATCTTCATCGGTCAAAATTTTGCTTTTCTTTTCAACGCCCGCAACAACTCTGTCAATTGAATCATCAATATCTTCCATAGTGATTTTATCTTTATTGTGTCTAGCCGCCAATAGCGCCGCCTCGTTTAAAAGGTTCCTGAGGTCTGCGCCCGTGAACCCCGGGGTTCTTTTTGCAAGAACTTTTAAGTCAACCGACGGGTCTAAAACTTTATTTTTGGCATGAACCTTTAAAACATCTTCTCTTCCTTTAATATCCGGAAGCGAGATATAAATTTGCCTGTCGAACCTTCCCGGTCTTAAAAGCGCCGTATCAAGAATATCTGGGCGGTTTGTTGCGGCAATTACAATTATATTTGTATTTTCATCAAACCCGTCCATTTCGACAAGAAGCTGGTTTAATGTCTGTTCTCTTTCATCGTGCCCGCCGCCGAGGCCTGCACCTCTCTGACGCCCGACGGCATCAATTTCATCAATAAAAATTATACAGGGCTGATGTTTTTTTGCCTGCTCAAATAAATCTCTAACACGGCTGGCGCCGACACCGACAAACATTTCGACAAAATCGGAACCCGATATTGAAAAGAAAGGAACACCGGCTTCTCCCGCCACGGCTTTTGCCATTAAGGTTTTACCGGTCCCCGGGGCACCGACCAATAAAACTCCTTTCGGGATTTTGGCGCCAAGTTTTGTATATTTTTCGGGATTTTTTAAGAAATCCACAATTTCTTCAAGTTCTTGTTTTTCTTCATCAATCCCCGCAACGTCTGCGAATGTGATTTTAACCTTGGATTCCTGCATAAGTTTTGCGCGGGATTTTCCAAAGTTCATCGCAGCAGAGCCTCCCTGCTGAATTCCTTTTAAAATAAAAATTATCATAATTATGAAAAACAAAGGAACGAGAATTGAACCTATGGAAGAGAAAATTGAGCCTTCCTGCGGTTTTTTAACACTGATATCAACCCCTTTTTGTTCAAGAAGCATATATAAAGAATTGGTATCATCAGGAATCGTAACTTTATACTGCAATTGAGGAATATCTTTTTGCGCCTGTATAAGAGCATCGGATAAAAATTTATTTTTATCGGCAAGTTTGCTTATTTCGGCGTTTTGAGCGGCTAAATCGCTTTCATCCGTTTTCGGAACGGCATAAAGAGTATCTTTTGAAATTAAAACGCTTTGAATTTCGTCATTTTGAACCTTCTTTAAAAAGCTTGAATACGAAATTTCGGATGTTGCGGTATTAGGACCCATAAAAGCAAGACATGCAATAATTGCCGCAATAATACCCACTATAATATAGACACCTACCGATTGATTATTTTTCATCATTTCCTCACAAATAAAGTCCGAATAAATACCTTGCTATTATAACAAAAGAATAATAAAATGTTAAATAAGATAATACATTTAAAAAAGGGGCAAAATGTCCGTTGCTTTTCTATCACTGGGTTCAAACAAAGGAGACAGGCTTTCCGTTATCCAGCAGGCGGTTAATTTTTTAAGCGCCGATAATTCAATTGAAATTGCGGCCGCTTCGAGTTTTTATGAAACCGAACCCTGGGGCAAAAAAAACCAGAACTGGTTTGTAAATGCCGTAATTGCCGTCAGAACCGAACTTTCCCCCGTTGAATTGCTCAGAGTTTGTCAGGATATCGAAGCAAGGCTCGGAAGAAAAAGAGAATCAGAAGAGCACTGGGGCGAGCGTCCGATAGATATCGACATATTATTTTACGACAATTTGATATTTTCTAACGAAATTCTGACCATTCCCCATAAATTTGTCCACAAGCGCGCCTTTGCGCTTGTACCGATGCTTGAAATAAAAGCAAATTATGTTCACCCCGTCTTAAATAAAACCATATCCGAACTCCATGAAGAACTTGAAGACCCCGAAGATGTTTTTCTGTACGGAACAATAACAGGCTCAAGGCAGGAATAAATGGCTAAAATTGCAATAATCGGGGCAGGCCCTGCGGGAATATTTTGTGCTCTAAAATTAATTGAATTTATAAAAAATGCCGATATAACGATTTTTGATAAAAATAAGCCCCTCTTAACACTTTTGCCGACAGGGAACGGAAGATGCAATTTAAGCCATGACGAACCCGATAATAAAGAATTTGCAAAATTTTACCCGAGAGGCGAAAAATTTTTATATTCGGTTTTTGCAAGATACAACTTTGAAAATACCGTAAGCGATTTTAAAAAATTTGGAATTAATACATACACGCAAAAAGATAAAAGAATTTTTCCCGAATCAAACAGCGCATATGATGTAAGAATTAAGCTTTTAAATTCGATAAAAAATAAAGTTAAATTTATAAAAAAAGAAATAACACACCCGCTTGAAGGTTTTGATTATACCGTTCTTGCAGTCGGGCTGAAATCGGGCGGGGAGCCTGCAAAAAAATACGGGCTTAAAATGACCGAATTAAGACCGGCGCTTTCAGGGTTAAAAATTAAAGAAAAAGAATTCACCGCTCTTGAAGGAGTAAGTTTCGGCGGTGTTATTTTTACAAAATGCGGAGTGTCGGGGCCATATATATACAAATTAAGTTCATATAACGCATATAAAGATTTTCCTTATGAAATAAAAATTCCTCTTATTGAGATTGAAAAACTCAAAGAAGAGATGAAAAATAACCCGAAAAAATTATTTAAAAACGTTGTTTCAAATTTTATACCCAAATCTCTTGCAAATCTGTTGATTAAAAACGATAAGCAGTGCGCAAACGTATCAAACAAAGAAATTAATGAGCTTGAATTTCTTCATCTGACCGCAACGGGGAGGGACAACAAAGGCGAAATCGTCCATGCGGGCGGAGTGCGTCTTAAAGAGATTGATAAAAATTTTAAAGTGAAAGATAAAAATCTCTGGGTAATCGGGGAATTAAACGATATAGACGGGCTTACGGGCGGTTTTAATCTTCAATTATGCTGGTCAAGCGCATACATTGCGGCAAAAGATATTGCGGATAAAATTAATTCAGATGATATTTAATACCCTGAAAAGAATTTCTTTCTTTTAAAATTAAATCAATTTTATTTTGAGTTTCAAATTTATTTTTTACCCATAAAGGTGCAATTAATTCAGAAACAAGCCCCGTTCCCGCCGTTCTTTGAATTGTGGTACAAGAAGGAAGAATTTCAAGAAAATCACATAGAATATTACAGTATTCATCTTCACTCAGAAGTTTAAAAGGAGTATTATTATACATTTTTTCAAGCTTGGTATTTTTTAAAACGGTCAAAACATGGAATTTAACCCCGTCAATTTTTAATCTTGCAAGTTCAGAGGCGCTATAGAGCATATCATCTCTTGATTCCCCCGGGAGTCCCAAAATAATATGGGCGCAGACTTTTATATTATATTTTTTTGCAAGTTCATAAGCCCTTAAAAAGCATTCATAATCATGACCCCTGTTTATAAGCTTTAGTGTTTTATTATGGACGGACTGAAGTCCGAATTCAAGCCAAGGGTTTTTGTATGTTGATATCAGTTTAATTTTTTCTTCATCAACACAATCGGGTCTTGTTCCGATTGATATACCGATAACCCGATCGTCGCAAAAAGCATCATCGTATATTGTTTTAAGCCGTGAAGCTGGAGCATAAGTATTTGTATAGGCCTGAAAATATGCAATGAATGCTTTTGCATGGAACCTTTTCGGGAGATTTTCAATTGCCGTTTTAACTTGTTCTTTAATCGGAAGAAGCGAAGAATGAGCATTTGAAAAACTGCCCGATTCATCACAAAAAATACACCCGTCATAAGAGAGTGTGCCGTCTCTGTTGGGACAAGAAAAAGCGGCATCAAGAGTAATTTTATACACCTTGGTGCCGAATTTTTCTTTTAAATATGTACCGAATTTATAATATCTGTCTTTAGTTTTCGGATTCATCATCTTGTTTCGGGGGATAAGTATAGTGTTCACCGCATTTGGGGCAGATAACTTCCTGCTGCTGACCTTCTTTTAAAATAACAACTTCAAAAAGCTCTTTGCAGCTTGAATTTAAACATCTTATAGCCCATGTCGGTCTTACGATTCTTGCCATAATAATTCTCCTTATGAGTTCCAAACACTATTCTATACCACCATTTTCAAAATGGCAATAAAAGCTTGTTTTTGTTATAATTCGTTTAAAAAATCAGTTTTTTAGGATTGCATAAATGAAAATTTTAATTTCAAACGACGACGGCATTGCGGCAACGGGGATAAAATCGCTTATAAAAGAATTGAGCAAATTCCATGATGTGTATGTAATTGCACCCGACAGAGAACGAAGCGCCGCCGGACACTCTTTAACACTTCACACCCCCATAAGGGTTGAAGAGCTTGATTCGCAGTTTGGAGCAAAGAGAGTATGGGTAACATCAGGGACCCCCGGAGACTGCGTCAAAATAGGAATTAATGCAATTTTATCAAAAGAAGAACAGCCCGATATCGTAATATCGGGAGTAAACCACGGGCCGAATCTTGGAATAGATATTTTATATTCGGGAACCGTAAGCTGTGCCATGGAAGGCGCAATGCTCGGTGTACCTTCAATTGCGGTCAGCCTTGCAAGCATGACCATGGAGCCCGTTTATTTTGATACAACCGCAAAATTCGTTTCGGCATTTTTAAAAAGATTTGAAAAAATTACATTTCCCGATAAAACAATTTTAAATATCAACACGCCCGCACTTGAAGAGCATGACGTTGCGGGCGTACAAATTACAAAACTCGGGTCAAAAATGTTTACGGATGACTACGAAAAAAGAATTGACCCCAGAGGAAAAACATACTATTGGATGGCAGGGGAGCTCACCAGCAAACACGAAGATGACGGCACGGATATTGCAGCCGTCAGAAACAACATGGTTTCAATTACACCCGTTACTTATCAAATGACACATAAGGCAATTATGGCCGATTTAGAGAGAGAATTTTGCAAAGACGGCGTGTGCGACTGGTGGGGATTTGACAACAAAGATAATAATTAATAAGGATTAAATATATGAAAAAACGTGCGTATATCAGCGTATATGACAAAGAAAACATTGAATTTGCGGCAAAAAAACTCATTAATCTCGGATATGAAATTTTATCAACGGGAAACACTTATAATTATTTAAAAGAAAAAGGAATTGACGCCATAGAAAGTTCAACCGTAACCGGATTCAGAGAACTTTTATCGGGAAAGGTCAAATCGCTTCACCCCGAAATTTTTGCAGGGATTCTGGCCGATAAAGATGAAGCAAAGACGCTTAATTTCCCGCCCATATCTGTTGTTATAGTCAATTTATATCCTTTTGAAGAATATGCGCAGCAAAATGCGGAAACCCAAACTCTTATTAAAAATATAGACATAGGCGGAGTGGCGCTTTTAAGAGCGGGAGCAAAAAATTATCAAAACGTCGTAGTAATTACGGATAAAAAAGATTATGAAATTGATTTTGAAAACATAGATGATAAGACAAGAGAAAATCTTGCGCTCAAGGTTTTTCTTAAAACATCAAAATATGACGGTCTGATTTTTGAAGCGTTGTCAAAAAAATTTGCCGATGAAAACGAAGAAACACTTCCCGATTATTTAAATTATTCCTTAATTAAAAAACAGAATTTAAGATACGGTGAAAACCCCCATCAAAAAGCCGCCCTTTATGATTTCGGAGAAAAGCTTGTCGATTATGAGGTTCTCGGGGGAAAAGAGCTTTCATACAATAATATAGTAGACGTTACGGCTGCATTAAATATTGTATCGGAATTTTTTGATGTTAATGCGGCAGTAATTATTAAACATACAAACCCGTCAGGTGTGGCGCTCGGCAAAACCTTGGAAGAAGCATGGGACAGAGCGCTTGATTGCGACCCGCTTTCAGCGTTCGGCGGCATTGTTGCATTTTCAAAAAAAGTTGATTTAAATATTGCGCAAAAACTTACAAAAATGTTTCTTGAAGTCGTTATTGCGCCGGATTTTGAAGAGGGCGCAATTGAGCAATTTAAAACTAAAAAGAATTTAAGAATAATAAAAATAAATACGCCTCTTGAAAAATACAAACAATTTACCGAAAAAGAAATAAAACTTACACCCTTCGGTGCGCTTGTACAGGATAAAGACATCAAAGAACTTGACGTTGAAACATTTAAAGTCGTAACAAAAGAAAAGCCTACGGCAGAAATGATTGAAGATATGGTTTTTGCACAAAAGATTGCAAAGCACCTGAAATCGAATGCCATCGTTATTGCAAAAGACTTAAAAACAATAGGCATATGCGGCGGTCAGACAAGCAGGGTAGGTGCCGTTGAGATTGCTTTAATGAGAGTAACGGACAGCGCCAAGGACGCAATTTTGGCTTCCGACGGATTTTTCCCCGCAACGGACAACATAACGGTTGCGGCACAACACAGAATAAAAGGAATAATTCAGCCTGGCGGAAGCATTAAAGATAAAGAAGTTATAGACCTTGCGGACAAATTAAACATCTGCATGATAACAACCGGTATAAGACATTTTAAACACTAATGACTAAATCAAACGCAAAAGCTGTTATAGGTTTATCAATGGGACATTTTACGGCGGATTTGTACGCATCGGCAATAGTGCCCCTATACCCTTTGATAACACAAAAATTGGGGATTACGCTTGCGGGAATAAGCCTGATAATTTCTCTCGGGCATCTGGTTTCATCCATGCTGCAGCCGTTGTTCGGCTTTATATCGGATAAAATAAAAAGAAGAGGATTTATGATAAACGGACTTATTATGGGTGCCGTATTTATCCCTTTAACCATTGTTGCGCCGAATTCGTTTTTATTGTGTCTGTTTTTAATGCTCGGTATGTGCGGAAATGCGCTTTTTCATCCGCAGGTTACAAGTCTTGTTAAGACATTTTGTTACAATAACCCCGACACCGCAAAATATATGGGGCTTTTTATGGGGCTTGGCACAATCGGCTATTCAATCGGTCCCGTTATATCATCAAACCTTGTTGAAAAATTCGGCGAAGGCGCAATGCTATACATTACCGTAATCGGGCTTTTATGCGCTCTGGTTTTATATTTTGAAGTCCCGAAAATTCCCCTTGAAGCGATTAATAAGTCAAAAGACGGCTTTTTGGACGTAATGAAAGAAATACTTAAAAACAAAACCTGCATGAAACTTGTTTGGATTGCAATTGTTAAATCGGGAGTAAGCATAAGTTTCGGAACATATATACCGTTTATTTTAAAAGATGACGGGTTTAATCTTAATATAACGGGGATAATCGTTACATTGTTTTTTGCAATAAGCGGTTTATCCATGATAGCAAGCTCAAAGCTGGAAGAAAAAATCGGCGCCGTTAATTTAATAAGACTCTCATTTTTTACCATTTTGCCGCTTGTAATACTATTTAAATTTACATACGATATAATGCCCGTTTTAGGTATAATCGTCTTTTTGATTTCTGGATTTTTTATTTATTTATCGGTGTCGGTTACAATTGTTGCCGCACAAAAAATTATGCCGCACCATACAGGCGTAATATCAGGCGTTATGCAAGGTTTTTCGTGGGGAATAGGCGCATTGAGCCTTGCGCCTTTAGGCATTATCGGTGAAAAGTTCGGCGTAATATGGATTCTTTTTATTATGGCGGCTTTAGCGTTTTTAACGGGGGTTTTCGGATTGGACAAAGACACAAAAGCCGTATTAAACAAACGTTAAACCATAAATATTAAGAAATATTAACAAAGAGAAAATAAATAAGTCAATTTTTAAAGATAAAAATACTTTATATAGATACAAGGAACGGGATAAAAATTATAGGGAGTCCAAGAGGATATGACTATAGGAGCAAAAGACAGAATTGACGTTTTACTGGTCAAAAAATATGCAACTATGAAAGTTGATAATCCGACGATTCAATCATCTATGATAAACCCCGATAAGATGTATGAAGCAATGAATGATTATGCCCAAATGCATCTTGCAATGATTAATATGCAGCAAACATTGAAAGATACCTGCATTAAAGCAATTGCACAAAACATCCATTACAGAAAATCAAGAAACTTGAAGAAAAAAGCGCAGGGTCCGAAACCCTCCGAAGTTAAAAACCTTCAGGAAAAGCTGATGGGTGCGGGGTAGAATTTGAAAAATCGGAAAATTTAGGCTAATATATTCAAATGGATATAATTTTAGCTTCAAATTCACCCAGAAGAAAAGAAATTTTAAAAAACGCAAACATAAATTTTAAAATAATATCATCAGATTGTAAGGAAGAATATTCGAAAATCTATGACGAACAAATCGTAAAAAAGAACTCTCTCTTAAAAGTATCGGCAGCAAAAGAAGGAGCGGTTAATCCTTCAATTATAATAGGCGCTGATACGGTTGTAATCCTCGATAGTGTGTGTTTGGTTAAGCCTCATAATATATATGAGGCCTTTTTTATGTTAAAAAAACTTTCAAATAAAACCCATTTTGTAGTAACCGCACACAGTGTTTTAAGAACAGACACAAATAAGATCTTAACAAAAATTTCAAAGTCTTATGTAACCTTTAGAAGGCTCGGGATATTTGAAATTATTAAATATATAAATGATTTTAACCCGCTTGATAAAGCGGGAAGTTACGGAATACAGGATTTTATACGCCCGGATGAAATAAATAACATAAAAAAAGAAAGCTTTATTTCAAAAATAGAAGGCAGTTATTACAACGTAATGGGGCTGGATGTTGACCTTGTTTTAAGTATGATAGATGAATTAACCAATAATTAAATTGCTATTTTTTATTTATATGGTTAAAATTGGATATAAGAGTTAACAAGGGGATAAAAGAGTGATTGAAATTTTAAAAACCCAGGATGATAAATCACTTAAAGAATTAACTCTGAATGAAGCCGAATCGGGCTCCTGGTTTAACCTCATTAATCCTACTTTTGAAGAAATACAGAAAGTGTCAATTATTCTTGATCTTGAAGAAGATTTTATAAGAAATTCTCTTGACGCCGACGAATTATCGCGTATTGAATACGAAGACGGCAACCTTCTTGTCATTATAAACGTTCCCATACTGGACGATGAAAGAAACTTTGACACTCTGCCGCTCGGGCTTATATTTACGCATGAGGGGATAATCACCGTCTGCGCCAAGGACAATAAAATCATAAATTCATTCAACAGCGAAACTTCAAAGTTTTTTGATACCAGAGATAAAACGAAGTTTATGTTGAATATATTGTTCAGAACCGCAAAATATTATTTGAGATATTTAAAAATAATAAACAAACAAACTGAAGAAATAGAAGATTCATTAAGAAAAACTACAAACAATAAAGCGCTTTTTAAACTGATTGAAGCGCAGAAATCTCTTGTATATTTTACAACGGCGCTTAAAGATAACAGAGTTGTTCTTGAAAAAATTTTAAAATCGGTTAACGCACAAAGTTTAATCGGAATTATAAAATTCAGCGAAGATGATGTTGATATGCTTGAAGATGTTATTATTGAAACCAGACAGGCGGAAGAAATGGTTGAAATGCACAGGACCATTTTAGAGAGCATGATGGACGGGTTTGCATCCATTATAAATAATAACGTCAATCAGGTAATGAAGTTTTTGGCGGCAATAACGATTATTTTATCAATCCCGACAATGCTTGGCAGCTTTTGGGGAATGAACGTGCCAATTCCTTTTTCAAACGAGCCGATGGGCTTTATTTACGTTATTGTTATTTCAATAATAAGCGCCCTTGCAGCCACCATATTTTTATTCAGCAAAAAAGGCATGTATTAATGCCAAGCCCGTCGGGCTAAGATTTGAACTACGCTTCGTTTTGCGCCTGTCAAATTTTGTGCCAAAATTTGTACACGTGTACAAAAAACGCATAAATTTGTTTTTGTACACGTAACGGCGGGATAGAACGGTTACGGGCAGCAGGCTTTGTTCAACACAAACCCTTTGCCCTTACACACTTTTTGCTCGCTTGTTCAAATCAAGCCCGTCGGGCTAAGATTTGAACTACGCTTCGTTTACAAACTGAATGCCGAATTTAACACGGAAGATGTGTTTTACCGTTTCGGATTGAACATCCACCATCATTGCATTATAGTATTCAAAAGCTTTCTTTTTATATTCCAAAAGCGGATCTTTTTGCCCGTATGCAACAAGTCCGATACTGTCTTTTAAATCATCAATATTATTCAAATGGTCAATCCATTTTTGATCGACAACTCTTAATAATATATCCCGTTCGATATGCCTCAGCATATTATTATCGGAAAATGCTTCCTGCATTTCTTCGGGGTTGCCGTATTTTTGCATTACTTCATTAAACGAATCGATTGTTGTTTTTTCATGGTTTTTATATGCACCTGTGGCTTCTTTTTTAAGCATATCAAGCATATCTTGGTATCTGTATTTTTTAATCATATCAATATCGATTTTTGATGAAAGCTGCGGAAATACGGTGTGAATTTCCGTTACCAAGAGCTTAATATCATCATCCACATATTCAGCCGGCGACATATCTTTTGAAACGTACTGATTAAGAAGCCTTTCGCATTCTTTTTCAATCATATAAAGAATATCTTCATAAACCGATGTGGATGCCAGAACCCTTTTTCTCTGGGTATAGAATTTTTCTCTTTGAATGTTTATAACATCATCATATTCAAGAACGGATTTTCTTATATCAAAGTTTCTTGTTTCTACTTTCTTTTGAGCGGATTCAATTTGTCTTGTAATGATTTTTGATTCAATCGGAACATCATCCGCCATAAAGTTTGCAATAATATTTCCGCCGAATATTCTCATTAAATCATCTTCCAAAGAAAGATAAAATCTGGTGGACCCGGGGTCTCCCTGTCTTGCCGCACGGCCTCTTAACTGATTATCAATACGTCTTGATTCATGGCGCTCGGTTCCTATAACATGGAGTCCGCCCAATTTAACAACCTCATCATGTTCTTTTTCGGTTATTTTTCTTGCTTCTTCAAGCGCCTTTATTTTTGCGGTTTCGTAATCGGGGTGATCCTGAGTGATACCCATTGAATCGAGTTTTTCTTTTGCAAGATATTCGTGGTTTCCGCCAAGCAATATATCGGTGCCTCTGCCTGCCATATTGGTTGCAATCGTAACGCTGCCCAAACGCCCAGCCTGAGCAATTATAAAAGCTTCTTTTTCATGGTGTTTTGCGTTCAGTACATTATGTTTAATTCCCTTTTTCTTTAATAATGAAGACAAAATTTCCGATTTTTCGATACTTATGGTGCCTGCAAGAACGGGACGCCCCATTTTTGAAAATTCTTCGATTTCTTTTACGACATTTTCAAATTTTGCCCTCTGGGATTTATAGATGATATCAGGCATGTTAATTCTGATATCGGGTTTATTTGTGGGAATTGCCGTAACTTCAAGATTATAGATTTTTCCGAATTCAGCTTCTTCGGTCATCGCAGTGCCTGTCATACCCGATAATTTGGGATAAAGTCTGAATAAATTTTGAAAAGTAATGCTTGCAAGGGTTTGAGATTCATCTTGAATTTTAACGCCTTCTTTTGCCTCAATTGATTGATGAAGCCCCTCGGACCATCTTCTGCCCTGCATAAGACGACCGGTGAATTCATCCACGATAACAACTTCACCGTCTTTTACGACATAATCCGTATCTTTAATAAAAAGCTCTTTTGCTCTCAGAGCTTGAAGAAGATAGTGTGCATACTGATTTTTTATGTCATATAAATCATCAACCCCGAGCAATTCCTGTGCTTTATCTATACCGTCTTCGGTAAAAATGATATTTTTTGCCTTTTCATCAACTTCATAGTGAACATTTTTTTCTAATTGCGGCGCAATTTTTGACATTAAAACATAAGTTTCCGCCGACTGTTCAAGACGTCCCGATATAATAAGAGGGGTTCTTGCTTCGTCTATTAAAATACTGTCAACTTCATCTATTATTGCATAGTTATACGGTCTTTGGACAAGCGCATCAAGGCTTGTTGCCATATTGTCCCTCAAATAATCAAAACCGAATTCATTATTGGTGCCGTATGTTATATCGCAGGAATATGCATCTTTTTTGGCTTCATAATCATAGCCGTTTGCGGAAGACAAAACAACGCCGACCGTTAAACCCAAAAATTCATAAATCTGCCCCATCCAATCACGGTCCCTTTTTGCAAGATAATCGTTCACCGTAATTATATGAACGCCTTTTCCCGTTAAAGCATTCAAATATGCAGGCAATGTAGCAACAAGGGTTTTGCCTTCACCGGTTCTCATTTCGGCAATATGCCCCTCGTGAAGGAAAATACCGCCGATTAACTGAACATCAAAATGACGCATGTTTAAAACTCTTTTGCCCGCTTCTCTAACGGTTGCAAAGGCTTCGGGAAGAATTTTATCCAGTGCCGCTTTTTCAAGCGCCAAATCGGTTTTAAAATCGGAAGATGTTTCTCTTTTGGCAAGTATTTCTTTAAATTCAACCGTTTTATGTTTTAATTGTTCATCCGTTAATGCCGCAAACTCCGGTTCAAGATGATTAATATGGTCAATTATGGGCATAATCTTCTTTATTTTTCTGTCGTTCGGGTCTTTAAATATTTTCAGCAATACATCAACTACGCCCATTTTTTATAATCTCCTCAAATCTTTTATTCAATAATAGCATAAACAACAAAAAGTCAAAGTACCTTAATTATTGAGTTTCGGCAAACATTGTAAACAATTGTAACAAAAAATTCAAATATTGAATTTCAATATAACGTATATACTTTATATATACGTAAGGTAAACAGAAAGGTATTGGATAATGTCAGTAAACACCTCCATAATTTCGGATTATATGAATCTAACAAGCACAACAGGCAACACACTCGGCAACGAAGGCGGCGTAGCATCGGTTGCATATGAAGGAAACGAACTTCTCTTTACGGAAACAGACGGCGATGTCATCAGAATGGATGCAGCCAACCTCACGGCAGACGAAGTGAAAGCACTTGCAGATGAACTTGGCGCTACGGTTGCAACACAAGAAACAGAAGAAGCAGGCGCAACGGAAACAACAGCGGAAGACGGCGACCTTGAAGCAAACAAAGCAAAATTAGCCGAACTTGAAGCACAATGGGATAACTTAAATAAATCCGCAGAAACAATTAAAGAAACCGTAGAAAAATTAAGCGAAGAAATCAAAGAATCTTTGGATGCGGCTCTTGAAGAACAAGAACAAATCACAAAAGACGAACAAAAAAGAATAAATGAAATGGTGCAGGATAATATTGCACAATTCAAAAAAGATAAAGAAAACGGCAAAGATGTTTCATTAGGCGACCTTCAGGGACAAATTAAAGACGGTTTATCCAACAGCGGCTTTGATGAAGAAATGTCATCTTTGGTATCCGACCTTGTGGTTACAAACGCAAAAATGGTTCAAATGGACGGACTTTTAAGCGAATTGGGCGTAATCAACGGACAGATGAAACAACTTGATACATCAATGACGGAACTTGAAAATACTATTGAAGAACAGGAAAAAGCAGCTGAAGAAGCTTCAAAATCATGCGACCCCATAGGCTTCAAAGACGAAAACGGCACGACATTTGAATTTGTTATAGATAAAGACGGCAACGGCGAACTTTCAAACTTCTCTGAATTTTTGGGTTCGGAAAACTTCTTTGACGAAATGGTTGCACTTGATGCAGACGGCAGCAACGATGTAACCAATGAAGAATTAACAAACGCAGGCGTTCAGGTTCTTGTTACAAACGCTGACGGCAGCCAGGAATTAAAATCAATCGAAGAAGCATTCGGCGGCGAAGAAGTAAACGTTGACCTTGCAAGCTACACGGAAGCTGAAGAAGGCGCAGTTGCAGAAAACGGACAGGAATTACTCGGCAACTACAATATATCAATCGGCGACGATACATATGAAGGCTACTCTACATTAGACTCAGAAGAATATTTGCTCAACAACTACACATTCACCGATGCTGACCCTGCAGCAGCAATTGCAGGAAACGCAGCTGAAGGCGCAGAAGAAGCCGAAGGTGAAATCTCCGAAAGAACAAACACGACAGACGGCATCGATGCATTCATCGAAGATTACAGCGCAAAACTTGCAGCATTTGAAGAACAATTCGCAAACGTTGTAGAATTACTGGGCTTAGATGAAGAATTAATCGCAACGGTTCAAGAATTTGCCGAAACAACCGGCACAGCCGCAGCTCAAAGCATAATCAACGAAATTGAAGCACAGCAGGCTGAAGAAGCTGAAGAAAAAGAAGAAGAAACGGCAGCTGTTGACGGTGCAGAAGGCGCAAATAACGAAGAAGCCGAAGAAGAAAAAGAAGAAGAAAAAGAAGCAGCATAATAAACAAAGTTCATACCCAAAAGTAACGAGTCTTAGTTTTCTAAGGCTCGTTATTTTTTTGACATCAAATGTTTTTTGCTATAATAGAAAATAATTTATGTATGTCAGCTTATTATAAGGGAGGTTATTAGTGGAGGCACTGCAAAATCTGGTACAGCAAAATGCCATAGCGGTAAGTGCGGGTATTTTGATTGTAGCTTACATTTTTATCGCATGGGAAAAAATATCTAAAGTAACAATTGCGCTTCTGGGGGCATGCGTTACTTTATTTCTGGGACTTCTTGCCGCAGACAAAGATATTAACGATTTAGCGCACTATTTTACAAATTACATTGATTTTAACGTTATTTTCCTTCTTGTTGCAATGATGATAATCGTTCATATTACATCAAACTCGGGGGTTTTTAAGTGGCTTGCAAACGAAATGCTTAAGTTAACAAAAGGCAAACCGATACTGGTACTTACATCTTTAGCGATATTTACGGCGGTTGTGAGCGCATTTCTTGATAACGTTACCACGGTTATTCTTGTTATGCCGATTACATTTGCCGCATGCAAAAAACTTGACGTAAATCCGATTCCTTTTTTAATATCCGAAATTTTATGCTCCAATATAGGAGGAACGGCAACACTAATCGGTGATCCCCCCAATATTATAATAGGGTCTGCCGCAGGGTTTTCTTTTATGGATTTTGTAAGAGAACTAACATTAATTGTTGTAATAATAATGGCTGTAACCGTTGCAATTATGGTAGCATTTTTCAAAAAAGATTTAAAAAGCACGCCCGAGAAAATGGCTGAAATCACAAAAATTGATAATTCAGACTCAATTACCGATAAAAATCTTGCAATAAGATCGGTTATCGTATTAATGCTTGTTATTTTGGGATTTGTAACTCATGATATTACGCACATTCCTACATTTTTGATTGCAATGATAGGCGCAAGCTTCCTTTTGATTTTTGAAAAGCCGCATAAAGTTCTTATGGAAGTGGAATGGAATACAATCTTTTTCTTTATAGGTTTATTCATTATCGTAGGCGGGCTTGAAGCTTCGGGCGGCATAAGCTTAATGGCAAAATGGCTTTTAAATGTTGCACAAGGTTCACAAGAAACAATGGCAATGATAATTTTATGGGCATCGGGGATTTTATCGGGCATAATCGATAATATTCCCTACACTGCAACCATGGCACCCATGCTTGCTACAATTCAATCAATTGAAGGTGCGGAATATACTCATCCTCTCTGGTGGTGCTTATCATTAGGAGCGTGCCTCGGCGGAAACATGACAATAATCGGTGCTGCCGCAAACGTAATTGTCTGCGAAACGGCAAATAAACAGGGAATAAAAATCTCGTTTATGGGCTATTTAAAATACGGGGTAATATCCGTTCTTATTTCGCTTATTTTAAGCACAATATACATTCACTTCAGATATCTGGCATAATAAATGATACTGGGCGACGAAAACAATAATAAACAAAATAAAAAAACCAACGGCGCAATTAAGCCGGTTGAACTTGAAGCGATTGAGCTTGAACTTGACAGGACGTATGAAAAAAACATACGTCCTAAGACTTTTGATGATTATATAGGTCAAAATTCAATAAAAGAAACGCTGAAAATAACCATTGAAGCGGCAAAAAAAAGAAATGTGCAGCTGGATCATATTCTCCTGTACGGTCCCCCGGGGCTCGGCAAAACAACTCTTGCAAACATAATCGCAAACGAGTGCAACGTTAGCATTAAAATAACTTCCGCTCCGGCACTTGAAAGACCGAGAGATATAATCGGAATTCTAATGAGTTTAAAGGAAGGCGAAATTTTATTTATTGATGAAATCCACAGATTAAATAAAATTGCGGAAGAAATTCTGTATCCCGCTATGGAAGATTATACGATTGATTTAACGACGGGCAAAAGCCAAACCGTAAAAACAATGAGAGTACCCGTGCAAAAGTTTACATTGATCGGTGCAACAACAAAAGCGGGTGCATTATCGGGACCTTTAAGAGACAGATTCGGCGTAATTCACAGATTGGAATTTTATACAAACGAGGAACTCAGCAGGGTCATAAAAAGAAGCGCAAAAATCCTTAATATAAAAATAAATGACGAAGGCGCCGATGAAATAGCAAAAAGGGCAAGGTGCACCCCGAGAATTGCGAACAGATTGATAAAAAGAGCATCGGATTGGGCACTCGTAAAAGGCGACGGAATAATAACAAAACAAACCGCATCCGATGCACTGGATGCACTCAATATTGATAAAGAAGGACTTGATACAACAGACAGAGAACTTTTAAGCCTGATTATAAAAAACTATAACGGCGGTCCCGTCGGCGTTGAAACACTTGCCGTTGCACTCGGTGAAGATATAAGAACCGTTGAAGATGTCGTAGAACCGTATCTGTTGCAGGCAGGATTTTTAAACAGAACCCAAAGAGGAAGATGCGTAACTCAAAAAGCATACGAACATCTCGGGATAAACAAAAATAAAAACGGACAGATGGGATTATTTTAAATTCCCAAAATCTCAAAATATGGCATAAGTTTCTTTTCCTGCCCCATAGAATAAGGCATTATGTCGCTTTTTGACAACTGCATATATTGAAATATTTTCATATCTTCAGATGTTATTCTCATATTTTTATGAGCAAGAATGTCCGACAGATAAATAATGGAAGCAGCCTGAGGAAGCATTGCATCAAGAGGATAGTGATGAAATCTTATCGCATCGGTTACAACAATCGGCAAATTCCAGGTTTTGCAGATATATTCTCCCAGATCCGAATGACAGTAATTAAACTTTGCAAGTTCTTCTTCAATTGTATACTGTTTTTCAATATCCAAAACGTTATGCGTCGTAAATTTATATTCGTCTTTAAATTTGTTTTTAAGAGCAAGTTTTCCTATATCATGCAAAAACCCGAGCAAAAAAGCATCATGCGGATTTATAAACTTAAATTGAAGTGCTATTTCTTTTGAATAATAAGCGGTAGATAAAGAATACTTGAATAATTCTATACACCCCGCTTCTTCAAAGGCAGGATACAGAGAAAATGCAAGGACAACATTTTTAAACATATGAAGCCCCATTAAGGAAATGCCCTTATTTATAGACAAATAATCGGTTTTGGATGTATTTAAAACAAGGTTAATATATGAAAAAATTCTGGTAGAGAGAATCTGGTCGGACAGAAGAATATTTGCATACGAAGTTTTTGTCGTATTAAGCTGTCTGGTAAGTTCGATAAATTGTGCCATAACATCGGGCAATTCGGGCAGATAACCCAGAAAATCTTTAGCCATATCATTGCCCGAAATACTTTGCATACAAACTACACCTTAAGATGTTTCTTAATACACATTAAGCTTCCGCCTGCCGAAAAAACAATCCCGACAAGCAAAACCGAAAGTATTACAAGCGGCTGAGCCCAGTTAAAAGAGGGTACCTGAAAGAAATTATGTACTTTAAATAGATACGTTTGAACAACATTAATCGGAAAAATCGCAATCAATGCACCCAAAAAGCCGTATATGGCGCCTTGAAGCAAAAGCGGAAATTTAATATACCAGTTGCTTACACCCATAAGGCGCATAATTTCAATTTCTTCTTTTCTGGATTGAATTACAAGCTGAATAGTATTATTTATGATTGTTATCGTTAAAAGACAGGCAACTATGACAACAAGAATTGTTACCGTGTGGCTTACTTTATTTAAAGTCTGGAATTTTTTAACCCAATCTTTGGCATACCCCGTATCCGACACACCCTGAACTTTTTTTACGCCAAACATAACGGCATCCATATTGTTTACCATATCTACCTTAACATGGAGCGTATCGGGAAGCGGATTTTCGATATCGGGCACATCAATGTCTTTTTTTAAGTTATTCCACGCTTTTTCTTTTGAAATAAATTTTATTTCTTTTACATGTTCAAGGTCTTTTATATCGCTTATCACCTGCTCTTTATCGGCATTGGGGGAAAGGTAAGCGGAAATTTGCAAAGTACTTCCAAGAGCGTTAACAATGCTTTGCATTGATAAAGATGAACGGAAAAGCGCACCGAATATGGTTAAAATTGCAGCCATTGTTGTAATAATTGCAATGTTGATAAGGCCGGCCTGAACAATGCCTTTAAATGTTTCCATAAGCATTCTGTATAAAATTCTGACTTCGGTCAGCCAGTCTTTAGGAATGTGAGATTTAACTTTTTGCTTAATTCTGTTTCTTGTTTGTCCGTTAGCCATATGTGCCCGCCTGTACGTCTTTTACGATTTGTCCTTCATAAAGGGTAATTACACGTTTTCTGTAATAGTTAACAATTGCCTGATCATGTGTGGAAACAAGGATGGTAATTCCCCTTTGATTAACCTGATCGAGAATTTCCATAACTTCCATGGAATTTTTCGGATCAAGGTTTCCCGTCGGTTCATCCGCGATTAAAAGAGGCGGTCCGTTTACGATTGCACGTGCAATAGATACTCTTTGCTGTTCGCCTCCCGATAATTCCGTAGGTTTTGATTTTGCCTTTGATTCAAGCCCGACAACTTTAAGTGCGCCGTATACTCTTGCGTCTATTTCTCTTGATGAAATCCCCAAAGTTCTTATAACGTATGCAATGTTATCATATACGGTGTGATTTTGAAGAAGCTTAAAGTCTTGAAAAACAATACCCATACATCTTCTTAAATTGGGAATTTTATTCGGGTGAAGATTTGCAATGTTTATCCCGCCCACAAGAATTTGACCTCTGGTCGGACGCTCTTCCATATAGAGCATTTTCATCAAAGTTGATTTACCCGCACCCGAAGGACCCGTTAAAAACACAAACTCGC
>DVJH01000068.1 GCA_018710795.1 Candidatus Galligastranaerophilus gallistercoris
AACGGATATTTAAAATTAAATAACGGTCTTATTAATTACGGGCTTTATGACATTAAAATCAATGATTTGATTGCCGACATACTCCTTGATAACAATGCCGTCATAATAAATAAGGCAGGGTTTTCAACGCTTTCCGTTCCTTTTGATATTAAAGGAAAAATCTCAAACGAAGCAAAATGCGATATTAAAATTTCAACCGTAAGGCTTCCCGTAAAAGGGCTTCTTATTTCTCTGGGGCAAAGCGCCTTGCTGAAAGAAAATCTTGTTAACTCAGGTTTTATTACTATAAACGCCAACGTTTCGGATGATATATTAAAACCGAATATTGAGGGAAATGTTGATTTATATAATTTAAACGTTAAAAATATCCCGTCCGATATTACATTAACGCTTAATCCTCTTAATATTAAGTTAAAAACAAACGATAAAGGTTATTCGGGGCAAATATACGCTCAAAACACAAAAATTATTAACCCCGCAATTACCGTGAGCGCCGATGTGATAAAAGGCGGCATAGACGAAAATAAAATTGAATTTGAAGATACAAAAGTTCTTGCGGGAAAAAATTCTCTTAATATAAAAGGCGTTATTTCCGATTATATTAAGGAAAATATTCAGCTCGATTTTTCATCTTCAGGTAATGTTAAATCTCGTTTAAGCGGATATATTAATCCTTACAAAATGATTTTAAACATCGATTATGATATCCCCTCGGATGCCGAAATAATTATCCCGGGGTTTGATAAATCCGAACTTATAACATCGGGCACGGTAAATGTTTCGGGGAGTATGCTAAACCCGATTCTGCAGGGGCAATTTAAAGTGCCTGAGGTTTCAATACCCGAAGTTCCCGTGAATATGACAAATATGAATGTCTATCTGAACGGACCGATACTAAAGGGAAACGCCGATGTTCAAAACTTTGTATCGGGAGGAATTGCCGCACAAAATATCACTTCGGATTTTTCGCTTATAAAAACGGTATTTTATCTTAAAAACCTTAAAGGCACGGCATTTGATGGCAGTTTTGACGGCGAAATCGCATACGATATTTCAAGCACGGAATGCGATGTTTTATTCGGCGGACAAAATATGAATGCGCTCAAGGCAATTGAGGGTGCAGCCGGTATTAAAAACGCATTAACCGGAACATTAAAATTTGATGCCGACATTAATTTTAAAGGCATTGAATATTCCGATATGATGAATTCAATGAAGGGAAATGCGGAATTTGAGATTGTAAACGGAGTTTTGGCAAACCTCGGCAGCTTAAAGATGATACTCGGCGCACAGAATATCATTTCTAATTCCGTATTAAAAAACACGGCACAAAATATTACGGCACTTCCCGCCGTTCAAAGTGCTTCGGAGTTTGATTATATAAAAGGTAATTTAAGGTTTGATAAGGGTTATGCTGTACTTGAGCCGGTAACCACATCCGGGCCTTCAATGGCGTATTACATAACGGGCAGGTTTCACCTTTTAAACGGAACGGTTAATGCAATTGTTCTTGGCAGATTGTCTGAAGATGTCGCCTCAATTTTGGGTTCAATAAGCGATTTTGCCGTTGATACAATTACATCTCTCATTCCGGGGCTTGAATCGGTTACGACTAAATTGGCAAAAACCATGACAATTTCTCCCGATAAGGTTGATACTTCAAAAATTCCCGCTTTAAGAAACAATGAAACCGAATATAAAGATTTCAGGGTTGAATTTAACGGAGGCGTTGACAGCCAGTCTTCGGTCAAAACTTTTAAATGGGTTGCTAATGCCGACACCCAAGAACTTGAAAAATCACAAACTCAAAAGCAGCTTATTGAAGCGCAAAATGCCGCAAAAGAGCAGCTTAATTTAATTAAAGAAGGCGTTAAGGAAGATGCCAAAGTAATTGAACAGAGCGCAAAGGAATTTTATAATCAAAATAAAGAGCAGATAAATAAATTGAAAGACGATGCAAACGATCTTTTTAAATCATTGTTTCAAGCACCGTCATCAACGCCCGATGCAGAGTCTTTAAATTAATCAGGCGTCATAGAATAATTTATTTTTCAATTCGCCCTTGTTATCAAGGGCGTTTGCTTCTTTTTCCGTCGACGGGCCTTTTTCGCGCAATATATCCGCAGCCTTGCCCAGTGATTCAATAAGTTTTGAATTTTTTGAGCCCTTGGCGCATAATGCAACCTGATATGCCTTTGCAAAATTTATCCCGTATCCTTTTTGAAGCTGTGAAAAATAAAATCTTTCATAGTCTGAAGGGATTCTTACCGTCCAGTTGTCGGGGCTTGATTTGCCTGAAATATTTATTCTCTCTTCCATGCCAAACATATCGGGCAGTGTAAAATATTGTTTTTGCGTTGTAAAAATTTCGGATAATTTTGCATTCCTGAAATCTTCTTCAATTTTTTCATCCGCAGTTTGTGATTTATATGCGGGCGTATTATACCCAAGCAGATTCCACCCTTCTTTCAGTGCTGATTTTAAAAGAGGAGTGTGCTTTTGTCTTCTTTCTTCGTTTCTTGAAATATTTACGAGAGAATCATTGTCGTGTGAAGTTGCACCTATTATAAAAGCGCCGTCATCATATCCCGCTTTTTCGATTAAATCTTTCGGGTTTTCGTTGTATTCGGCATACGCCGTCGAATATACATGCGGAAAAACATTTTTTGTAAGCGCTTTTGCCTTATTTGTGTTGAAGCCTATGAGCTCAAGCGTGAAGTCTTCGGGGTTAAAACCGCCGTCTTTTCCTTCATCCGCCGCAAGCTGCATTATTTTTATGATTTTGTCGTCAATATCTTCTACGTTATGGCCTTTGTATCCCGCCGTATATATAAACGGGCTTACGTATTGCCAGAAAGCATCCATTCTGACGCCGTCATAGTTTCTCATAAATGTTTTGAATTTATCGTATAAAAGTTCGCCCGTTTCCCCGAGAGTAATTTGTTCCACGGGGTCGTATTCGTCAAAATAGCCTAAATCGCGATAGTTAAGCGCAGGTGCGCCCCAGGGCTGTATATTGTTTGTTTCCTTGCAGTTGGGGTCAATTCCTCCCGTATACCAATCTTCAAGGAAACAATTCTGATTTGCCCAAACCTCTTTTGGCGAAAAACACACAAGGCAGTCGCCAAAGAGCTTTATTCCTTTATCGTTCAATTCTTTTTTTGTTATTTTGTGCTGTTTGTCGGCTATAAACAGTGCAAAAAGATAAAAATCAAACTTATCCAGAAGTCCAGTTATTCTTTCATATCTGTCATCGGCGCTTACTTTGTCCGTCAGCAGATATTTATCGATGTAATCCCAATCTTTCCAATCGTATGCTCTGTCGCCCCTTTGATGATATTCCTCGGCTATACAGTTAAATAGTGCATCGTTATGTATGGCTTTGGATGACGCTGCTCTAAAAAAGTCGAATTCATCCGACAGAGGTTTAATTGAAGGATCGTTTGCTTTTCGTCTTTCGCTGAAATTTTGATACGCCGTTTTTAAAGCTTGAAATACCGCACCGTCTTTATTTGTACCGAGTGCATAATCATAATCGGTTCTGTATTCTCTTTTTTGTTTGTCGCTCGTGTAATTATCATCAAGCGATTTAACAAATTCTTCATCCAAAATGTTGCAAAATTCGTCTTCGGTTAGTCTGTCGGGCGAAATTAAATGGCTGCCGAGGCTGAATGTTGCGCCTGAATAGGGGGATGTAACGGGATAATATACTTTTCCGTCCGAGTAGTAATCAAGTTCGGATTGCGGTCCTGCCTGAATTTTTGTTATTCCGGCATTTGCTTTTAAAAAATCGACAAAAGGCGCAAACGATTTTGAATTCATTGTGCCCATTGCAATATTTTCTCCTTTTTTTGCAGGCACGTTAAAATCAAATATTATCGCCGATGTTTCTTTTAAGTTAAGTTCTTTTGCCGCATCCGAGCGGAGTTTATTCCAGCTCTTTTTTTCTTCCGTGGTGAATGCCCTTTTGAATGATACGGGCGTGCTATATGTTATTGAATTAATTTTCATCGAATTTTATTCCAAAGAGATTGTTTATTTTTTAAAACATGAAAATATTATTTTTTGCAATAAAAGTTTACCGATTTAATTAATTTTATAAAATTTGTTATAATTGCAAAATAATGAAAGGAACAAGATAATGAAATCAAAATTAACTCTTACGTCATTAGTCGCATTATTTGCTTTTATTTTAGGTGCAGGGTTTAACAACATTGCCATGTCGGATGTTCCCGCACAGGCGCCTTCAGGCATTAAAATTGCCGTTGTCGACGTTAATAAGGTAGTTTCCGATTCTAAGGAAGTTAAAGCACTTAAAGCTCAGCAGGATAAAAAGAAAGATGAGCTTGTTAAGTGGCTTGAAACGGTTAAGACCGATATTAACAAGCAATCTACGGACGAAAACAAAGTTAAACTGGCAAAAAAATATGATTCTGAGCTTGCAAAAAAACAGGAAGCAAACAGAAAAGATTATACGGCTAAGCTTCAAAAAATCGATAAAAATATTTCAAATATAATTAATCAAACCGCAAAAGCTCAAGGATACACCATTGTATTCTCAAAAAGCTCTGTTTTATACGGCGGGGATGATATAACTTCGGTTATCTCAAAAGCGGTTAAATAGTTTTTTGGCGCCTTTTGGCGCCAAAAATTTTACAATTTTGATTTTATATCAAGAAACAATTCATATGTCATTTTGCAGTCAAAAAGTGCCCTGTGGGCATTTTTTGTATCGAGATTAAGGTTGTGTGCAAGGGATGAGAGTTTATACGATTGAAGCGCAGGGTACACTTTTTTAGCAAAATATAAAGTGTCTGCGTAATCGTTTTTTAAACTTGTGTTATACAAATGTTTTAACTTTGCATTTATGAATGATAAATCAAATTTTATGTTGTGTCCGACAACGGGCAGACAGCCTATAAAATTGCAATAGTCAAACATAACTTCTTTTAATTTCCTTGCATTTTTTACCATGGAATCATCAATGCCGGTCAAATTTGATATAAAAGGCGGCAAAGAGATATCGGGGTTAATAAGCGAAGAAAATTCCGAAACAATTTTATCATCTTGAATTTTTATTGCACTGATTTCAATTATTGAATCACGGGCAGGATTGAGGCCCGTTGTTTCAATGTCCGTTATTACGCATTCGGCGGGCAGACGGTCTAATTCCCGTGGCTTATTATCAAAATTAATTAAATTCAGAGGTATTTCGGGACTGTTTTCAAAATTTAAATTCAGCTGCATGATGTAAAAACCCGAGTATATTTTAAGCGCTTATGTCAAGCATAGCTTTAACTACTTCACCCGATGCATCAATTTGTTTTGCCTTTGAAGGCCCGTTCGGTTTTTTTGGCACGGTATTTGTAGTTATAACTTCTTTTATAGGCGCACTATCAAGGGTTTGCGCCGCATTTTTATTAAAGAGCCCGTGAGTTGCAAGAATGTATATATCTTTTGCACCTTTTGATTTGAGCATTTTTGAAGCTTCGGCTATTGTTCCTGCCGTATCTATAATATCATCATATATTATGCAGTTTTTTCCTTCCACATTTCCGAAAAGCCCGAGCGCCGTTGCACTGTTATGTGCCGTTCTTGTTTTTTGAACGGTTGCCGTTTCCATATTGAGTTTATTTGCAAGCTTTTTGGCGCGTTTTGCACCGCCTTCATCCGGACTTACGACACAGGCATTTTTAATATCTTTTTTTGAAATGTAATCTGCCATAACGGGCATTGAGCTTAAGTGATAAAACGGAGTATCGTTTGAAGAAAAGCCTTCAATAGCGGGTGAGTGCAAATCTATTGTTATAAATTCATCAACGCCCGATACTTTCATTGTATCAATTGCAACTTTTGCCGAAACGGGCTCTCCCGATTCCGTGCGTCTTTCTTGTCTTGCATAGGGAAAATTCGGCAAAACGGCAATAACTTTTTTTGCTCCGGAGCGTTTTGCGGCATCCGCTTTAAGATTAACCTCCATCAGTGCATCATTGACGTTTGTTTCCGAAGGGGGCATAATGTAAACATCTTTGTTTCTTAAATTGTCATCGATTCTGACGTATGTTTCAGAGTTTGCAAATTTTTTGACCGTAACGGGCGAAGGCTCGATTTGGAGTTTGTCTGATATATTTTTTTCGAGCGATGACGGGTCTTTTGAAGGTATAATTTTTATATCCGAAAAGGATTTAAACGAAGTTTGAGGCTTATTTTCAATACTGCCTCTATATATCGGATTAATGCGCATAAATTTCTCAATTCCATTGTTGTTAACAAAATAATTATCAGATAAATAAATTTTATTTGCAAACATAACTATTGCAATTTATTTTCTTGTGTTATTATAATAACACAATCGAAGCATAACAACAGGCAGAATTTATGAAAAGGATAATTATTGCATTATTTTTGCTGGTTCTTTTTGCACCCGTTACTTTTGCAAAAGAAACAGAAATAAACAAAATGGATTATTTGAATTTGGGCTGGTGGGAAAAATTCAACGATGATAAACTCACGGGGTATATTTTATCCGCATACGAAAATAACCCCGACCTAAAGGCGGCCGCCATAAACACCAAACAAGCCGAGCAGATGGTTAAGATGAGTTTTTCAAGAGAACTTCCCGAAATAACTTTTGACGGCAGATATCAAAGAGAGTTTGAATCCAGCGAACAGAGATTCGGTGATATGGTTATTCCGAATTATTCGCAAAGTAACTTTGTATTGCCGCTTACCATGACTTATGAATTTGATATCTGGGGCAAAAACAGGCTCAAAACAAAAAGCCTTAAGCTCCAAAACGATATTACCGTGCAGGATGAAAAATCCGCATACATTTCTTTAACATCTGCCATTGCAGCCAATTATTTTAATTTAATTAAGGCAGATAATCTTATAGAAAACCAAAAACGCCTTATTGAATTACAAAAGCAAATTGTTTCAATGGAAGAAAAAAAATATAATGCGGGTCTTTGCCCGATAACGGAACTTCTTGTCGAAAAACAGGCTCTGACTGCTTTTGAATCCGAATTAAATTTAATGATTGAAAATATGGATGTAATTCAAAACAGAATGAGTGTACTTATCGGGGACAGAGAGCTCAGAGAAATTGCGCATAACGATGATTTTCAAATCATGCCGGTGCCTGAATATCTTGATACAAAAATAATAGAAAACAGGCCTGATTTTATTAAAACGGAATATCTGATACAAAAGGCGGGCTATGACGTCAGAATTGCCAAAAAAGATTTTCTTCCGAGTTTTCTTGTATACGGGCAAATAGGTTTTAACGCTTATCAACTCGGAAAAATATTTACTCCCGACACCTGGCTTTCAAATATCGGGGTTATGCCGACATTAGATATATTCACGGGCGGATTAAAGTTATCCAGACTGAAATTTAAAAAACTTGAATATGAAAAAATGATGCAATATTTTGAAAAAACCGTCTTAACTTCAATTCAGGAATTAAACGATTCGCTTGTAAGCGCAAAAATTTCAAACAAAAATTACAATAAAGCGCTTGAGAATTATTCGCTTGAAGAAAATTTATACACGCTTTCAAAAAAGAAACTTGATATAGGGGCAAAATCAAATTTAGCGCACTTGAAGGCCGAACAGGCGCTTTTAATTGCAAAGAAAAATGAAATTTCAAATAAAGCAGACTGCAACCTTGCCGCTATCAATATATATAAAGCGTCAGGGGGAACCGATTACATCAATCTTCAAAATTTACCGAAAGATGAGAATATTTAATTTTTTAGTTTCTTTATCCATGATAAAAACAGCTGTAAAATTATTTTATGTTTAATTATAAAAAACTGTTTTGTCTGATTCTTTGTTTTTGTCTTGCGGGTGTTATTGCTTTATATCTTTTTACGGTTCTGGTGATTCCACTTTTATTTAATCTTGATATTGTTCAAGATAAAATTACCGAATTGATTTCGGATAAAACAATGAGCGATGTCAGATTATCGGGCGCAAAGCTTGATGTAAAATATAATTTAAATTTTAATTTTCATCTTAAAAAATTATTGGTTTTAAATAATTCCGATATATTTGATGTCGATAATCTTAATCTTGAATTTAACCCTTTTAAAAAAAGTACGAATAAAATTTCAATAAATAAAATTCATATTGTTAAAGTTAATCTGAACTCAAAAATAAGCGATGATAATCATAAAATTAACTTCAATTTATCGCATATCCCCGATATTAAAATAAACGAAATGAAATTTGAAATGGGTTCAACTGATAAAGTTACTTCGGAATTTTTAATCCATGATTTTATAATCAGTGATAACAATTCTTTTAAACTTTTAGATTTCGACTTAAAATTTTCTTCAAAATATCTCCTCTATCCCGTTAAAATTGATAAAACATCAAAGTTTTATATCGTAAGGGACGGAATATATGCGCAAAACGCTAAAATTATTTTCCAAGATTCAATATGTAATATCGACGGTAAAATTTTTGATATAAACGGCAACAATGATTTTACCGTTAACGGTGATAATCTTCCAGTATATGATATAGAGCGCGCGTTTTTGCTTTTTATAAAACATGTTAAAAAGAAGAAAAATTTTATTGAAAATTTCAGGGATTTTAGCGGTAAAATAAGCGTTAATCTTAATATCAAAGCAAAAAAAATAAGGGGAAACGTTAAGTTAACAAACTTAGAGGCAACAACGGTGCCTTTAAGCGTCCCGATTAAATTTAAAAATGCCGATTTTACTTTTTCAGGCGATAAAATTTCGCTTAAAGAATACGGAACTCTCGGCAATAAAAGCGTTTATACGGATTTTTATCTGGATAACCTCCTGAGTGATGATATGACGGTTACGGGCTCCGTTAAATCCGCAATCGATAACGATTTTGCAAAAATATATTTTACTGATGTTTTTATTTTGGATAAAGTCGGCTTAAATGTTAAATATAAAGTAAAAAACGGTGTAATAGACGTAATTTATAATGCTTCGCTTGATAAAATGTCCGATATTTCATATAAGGGCGCAAGGCTCGGGCTGGTTAAATTAAATAGGCAGGTGTCGGCTAAAACAAGAAAAATCGGTGATATGATTGAACTTACCGAGTATTCTTACGGTGCCGATTTTAAACAAGGGCATGAAGAAATTATAAAAGGGAGCGGAAAATTCAAAAAAATAAACGGAAAATATAAACTGACAATAATTGAAGGGACAACGAAAACAAATGCACCCGCAGCACTTCTCGGATTTCTTGAAGACAGGCTCAGGGGCGGAATTTTTAACGGAAATTTATCGTATGATTTTCTAAATAATTCACTAAAAGGAAATTTGAGCATAAATAATACAAATTTTAAGGGATATAAAGTTAAATCGGCTTCCATATCCGCTCAAGATGACAAAATAAATATAAATGCAGACGGAACTTATCAAAACGAACCCTTCAGGGCATCAATCATTTTATTAAATTTGCTTACAAGTGATGTCAAAATTAAGTATCTTGATTTGTATTTAAAAAGATATGTATTTTCTATTAAACCCGATAAAAAAACCAAACACAGGTTTTATATCCCTAAAAAGCCGCAAAACCTGACCGTTAATGCCGATAAGTTTATTTTAATGCTTGATGAATTTAAAAAGGACAACATCTTTTTAGAAAACATCAAACTTGAAGGGAATGTTGTCAACAATGTTATATATTTCAATATAAAAGATACGGAATTTGCGGAAGGAAAATTGTTTGCAGACGGAGTTTACGATTTTAACAAACAGGATATAAGCGTTGATTTCAGGGCGCAAAATATCAGCGCAAATGAAGCCGGATATCAGGTTTTTAATCT
>DVJH01000069.1 GCA_018710795.1 Candidatus Galligastranaerophilus gallistercoris
TTTGTGGTTAAATTGTGCAGTTCTTTTTGATTATTTTCAAAGTAGATTATATAACGTCTTATGAAAACGTCGTATACCGCATCGCCCAGATGGGCGTAATGTTTTAAATTGTATTTTTCCATTAACAAAAATTTTAACACAAATTTCTTGTAACAAAACTTAATATTAACTTAAAATGTGTAAATTTGCGGGCAAAAAATAACTTTATTTTTATATAGGATTGGAAAATTTATTTTTCGGAGTTAAAAGTTATGAGCATTAACAATGTTTCTGCAGTATCGGACGCACTTAAATACGTTAACGGTATGGAAGTGCAAAAACAGGGGACAAATATAGTAAGCGACGTCAAGGATTCGCTTTTTAATCCTATCAGCCTTTTATTCGGTGCAAATGAAGTAAAAAACAATATTATGGGTACCTTTAGCGGCGACACATATCAGATAAAAAAAATTAAAGATCTTGTTGAGCCGATGAAAGATGCAAATAAGAGTGTTGCAAAAGATTATGTCGGTATGATTAGCAATACTAACGCTCTTAAGGATACAAACGTAGTAAATCAGTTTAAAAACTCGTTATCAAATCTGGCTAATCAGGCAGATATCAAAGCAGCCAATAAGACGGCAAACGTGGAACAAAAAATTGCAAACAAAGCAATGAAAGCCGCACAGAAGGAAGCTACGGAAGAACTCAGCGAAGAAGCTTTAAAGAAAATCGGGGATGATGCGATAAATGCGGCAAGAACAAACGGAACAAACAAGACGTTATTCCAAAAGGCGGGTTCCAAACTTACGTCTTTAATTAATAAACTGCCTTTCGGCGAAAAAATTACAAGTACATTAAGCAAGGCAAGCGGTTCTAAATTTGCTAAAGTCTTAAAAGGCTCGGGCGCAGTTGCGGTAATGGCAATTGAAGGAATTATGGGATTGTTTACGGAAGTTATTCCGGCATTCCAGCAAGGCGGAGTTGATTCGGGGTTAAAACAACTCGGACAAACCGCAATTAAAACCGCAGGTTCAGGCCTCGGTTGGGCGGGCGGTACCGCTGCGGCAAGCGCACTTGGTGCTGCAATCGGGTCAATATTCCCCGGCGTAGGTACCATTATCGGCGGTGCGGTCGGCACATTTATCGGCGGCGTGGTCGGTTCGATTATAGGCGGCGGTATCGGTAAGAAAATTGCGGGCGAATCGGAAATAGAAAAATTGCAGGATGAACAATTTGAAACGGCAGCAGCTCAGGTAACGCTGGATAGTGCTGCGATGAGCGAATTAAATACTCTTGTATCACAGCAGGTTCAAACCGAAATCGCAAACGGAACGGCGGATGCGGATACTGAATTAATGGCGCAATATGTTAATTCGGGCGCATTTACGGCATCAACATCTCTAAATACAAACACCGCCGCAACAAACACAACCCAATATTATAACACCGATAATACAGCGGCAAACGCAAATACCGCAAATACGGCAAATACGACATCAACATACGATTATTGGACGGATGCGGCACAGAAAGCGGCATCGGGAGATACAAGCATATATAATATATCGGATGAAGAATTAAATGAATTGTTTAATTCGGGCACTTCAAGCTCGACAACTTCTTCGACATCATCTTCGAATTTATCGGATGATGACGGAGAGTCGGTAAATTACTTTGCAACCGCATAGAAATGCATTTTATTCACCGGTTAGTTCATAAGAAACAGATTTCTTAAATTCTTTTTAAGAAGTCTGTTTTACTGCATAATGCTCCTTAGCGCCATCAAATTTTCATAAGGTACACCCGCTTCAGATAATTCTTCTGCGGACAGTCCGAACAATGTGATTAAATTTGATACCGTGTTTGATTCTTTTATGATAGACCTTTTTATAATATCCGAAACCTTTGATACGGCAGATTCTCTTGTCATATAAAGATTAGAATTGGTCTTATGTAATATACGTTTTTTAGCCTTACCCATTTCAAAATTAAGTATCTAAAAAACCTCTTATAATGTAAATGCTTTATATCTTATTGTAAAAACTTTTTTAAGTTATTGACTATCGGGTTTTAATTTGCCAAATGCCATGCTTTATAGTGTTTTTAAAATTGTAAACCCAATGTAAATATTTGTTTTAAAAGGTAACAATATTTTTTTATTTTTGTACTTTATAATAATGTGAAGGTATATTTTAAGGCAGGTTATGGATACCAATATTAAAAGCCCCGCAGTTTATAATTCCGCACCGCAAAATCAGGCGGCGCAGAACGGCACTCTTAAAACGGAAGAAAATAAACAGAAAAAAGAAAATAAAAAAGACGTTTATAATGATACGCCTTTAAGAAAACTCGGATTTTTGGATGAATACGGCGAAGCGTTGCGCCCCGTTTTATCCGCTTCAAAAAACCCCGTTGTAAGGCAGCTTCCAAACTTTGCATATATCCCCGCAACCGCTTATATGCTTGCCGATGTTGTCGATAAATATCAAAAAGGCGAAGACGGCACGGGCGAAAAACCGAGCATAAAAATGGGCGCAAGACAGGCAATGTATCAGGGGCTGGTGAGCGTTGCGGCTCCCGTTGCCATTGTTAAAGGTGTTCATAAATTAACGGATAAATTCTCGGGTAAAATTGCTTCTAAAATCCCCGATACAATTAAAAAATCCGCTTCAAGCGCATTTGAATCAATAAAGAAAAATAAAACCGCAGGCAAATTCTTATCAAAAGCAGGCATGCCCGCCAAAATCGCAGGCGCTCTGATTTCAATCGTCGCCGTTTCAAAACTTTCAAAACCCGTTGATTTTCTGGCGGATAAATTATTTAACCATGTTGTTGACCCTTTAATGGGCATCAATAAAAACGAAGAAAAATAATTTATTCCCCTAAAAGGGCGGTTAATTCTTTCTGGAAGGGCGAGATTTTTGCAAGTTTTTTAATAACTTTAGGCACGTTTTCAATTACAAAATCAATTTCATCTTCTTTTGTAAAACGGCTCAAAGAAAATCTTATGCTTCCATGGAGCGATGTAAAGGGTGTGTGCATTGCTCTTAGAACGTGGCTTGGCTCCAAGCTTCCCGATGTGCAGGCGGAACCCGAGCTTGCACAAATATTAAGCTCGTCAAAATGTAATAAAATAAGCTCGCCTTCAATATATTCAAAGCCTATGTTTGTTGTATTGGGAACTCTTTTAGATGTTCTTGAATTTAATCTTGCATTTTTTACGTTTGATAAAATGCCCTGTTCCAGTTTATCTCTTAATCTTTTTACTTCGTTGTTTTCATATTCAAGCGCATTTTGTGCAAGTTCGGCAGCTTTTTTTAATCCTGCTATATAGGGAACGTTTTCGGTTCCGGCTCTTAAACCTTTTTCTTGGTGTCCGCCCACAATAAGCGGGTTAATTCTTGTTCCGTTTTTAATATAGAGTGCGCCTATGCCTTTGGGGGCATGGAATTTGTGTCCCGATATTCCCATTAAATCAACTTTTGTGTTTTTAACGTCAAGTTTGATTTTTCCTGCCGCCTGAACCGCGTCAACAAAAAAGCAGGTATCTTTATTGATTGATTTTACGATTTCGGCTGCTTCTTCATAAGGGTAAATTGCGCCCGTTTCATTATTTGCCGCCATAATTGAAACAAGAGCGGTGTCTTTATTAACTTTTTCTTTTAATTCGTCAATGTTCAATTCGCCGTTATCGTCAACCGTTATATAGTCTGTTATATAGCCCTCTTTTTCAAGTTCTTTATAGAGGTTTAAAACGCAGGGGTGTTCAACTTTTGTTGTTATTATGTGTTTTTTGTTTTTATTTGCACTCAAAACTCCTTTAATTGCCATATTGGCAGATTCCGAGCCGCAGGATGTAAAATAAATTTCTTTCGGTTCGGCTGCTCCCATAAATTCGGATAAAACTTCTCTTGATTTTTCTATTGCATTATGGGCCGTGTGCGCCATTTTATATATACTTGAAGGATTTCCGAATTTATCGCAAAAATAAGGAATCATCTCTTCCAAGACCTTTGGGTCCGTCATCGTGGTTGCGTTGTTATCAAGATAGATGTTGTTATCCATTTTTTTTAAGCCTCGATTACCGTTATATCTTTATCAACAAGTTCTTTTAATTTTAATTCGATAAAGTTTTTGATTGTGGCGCCTGAGCTCGGGCAGCCTTTACACATTCCTTTTAATTTTATATATACGGTTTTATCTTTAATGTCGACAAGTTCAATTCCGCCGTTATCTTTGGAAAGTTCGGGCGCAATTTCATTTTCGATTATGCCGTTTACTTTTAACATAAATTGAACCGGGGTTAATTCTTTCTTTTCTTCGTTTTTGCCTATTATTGAATCAATTATGTTTTGAATGTTTTCTTTGCATCTTCCGCAAGCGCCCCCTGCGTATGTCAAATCGGTTATTTCTTTTACGGTTTTTGCGCCGTCTTTAACAGCTTCTTTGATGACGTTTTCCGTTACGCCGAAACAGTTGCAGATAATTTTTTCAGCACCCTTATCCGTTATTTCAACACCGTAATAGTTTTTGAGCGCATCTTCAAGAGCTTCTCTTCCCATAACCGAGCAATGGGTTTTTTCGGGCGGAAGCCCGCCTAATTTTTCGATTATATCTTTGTTTGTAATTTTTTTAACTTCTTCTAAGGGTTTTCCTATAATCATTTCGGTCAGCATGCTGGATGCGGCAACCGCAGAACCGCAGCCGAACGTTTGAAATTTGGCATCGGTTACGATTCCGTTATCGATTTTTAAATATAATTTTAACTGATCTCCGCAGGCAAGCGCCCCTGCCTGCCCGATTGCATCGGCATTTTCGATTGAGCCCACATTTTTTGGGTTTTTATAGTGTTCTTTTACGGTTTCAGAATATTCCCACATAATTCATTCCTTTATTCCAACAAAATTATAAATCAAAAATACAACTTGTATACGGTGTCAATTAACGGGTGATGAATAATAATTATTATATGATGGATAAATACTCGAAAAATTCTCTTTTAGGGCAATTGGAGCAAAGCGGAATTTTTAATGAAGATACCGCTAATGTCGAACATTTACCTTTCGGAATATTAAGCAAGGGAATAGAAACACCCTCGTCTTTTGTTCCCGACGAAGAGAAGAAACAATCCGAACCGAATCAAAAAATAGTTAAAAAAAGGTTAAACGAGCTCGATAACAATATTTTTCAGGATACGAGCTTTATTAATATCAACGATGAAGAATTAAGCAAAGAAGAAAAAATAAAGAAAATTAAATTTTTAATTAAAAAAATTGATGAAAAAATATTTATGCTTGAAGATTCGGACGATGAAATCCTTTTGAAAAAATTAAACGATGAAAGAGAAGTTTTGATTGATTCAATCAGGCTCCTTGACAGTGAAAACGAAAATATAAACCCAATTAAACAAAACGCCAACGAAGCGATTGAGAAAATTGCAAGTAAAGTTCATCTGGGGGAGAAAATAAAAAAAATCGAAAATTTTATTTTTAAATTCTGTCCCGTATTATACAAAAGTTTTTTGGTCAGAAAAGCTTTAAATAAACTTGTTATGTTGAATGAAAACGCAAAGGAACTGATGCTTAAAAAAATTCCTTACGGCGAATCGGAATTGAGATATTCCGATTTTATCGCTTATTTAAGCTGTGCTAATGTTATTCATGCAAAACTGACGAAGAAAATATAAATTAAACAATTTTATGAAGCTTTTTGCCGTCTTTAGAGTTTGAGTCAATAAAGCGTCTTAAAGAGCGGGTGCTTGCATTGCTTTGTCTGCTTAATGCCTGAATGTAAAGGTCGTTTATTCTGCTTGCAATGTAAGCATGAGAGTTGTCGGAATTGTCGCGCCCGGTTGTAATGGCGCTAAAACCGATGTTTGAATTGTTAACCGGATTTATTCTCGGCATTTTATTCCTTCACTTCAAAAAATTTGTGGTAACTTCAGTCGTTTTAAGGCTTATTTCATTCTATCTAAAAAGCGTGAAAAGTCAAAATTAACATTTTGTAACCATAATGTTACAAAAACTTTACATAATTTGCCCGATTTAACGATGATGTTTGTTTGGTTTATAATTTCTTCATTATGATGATTAGAGATTTTTTTGTAAACAGCGTTAAGGACGCCTTAAAAAAGGCGGTTAATGATAAAAAATTAAACATACCCGAGGATGTTGAAATTAATTTTATGTGCGAAATTCCAAAAAATACGGAATTCGGGGATTATGCGGTTAATGTTTCAATGTTATCAAAATATGCCAAAATGGCGCCGCCTTTAATTGCAAATATAATAAAAGATTATATTGCAGCGGATGATTTTGAAGTTAACGTAATAAACGGTTTTATAAACTTTAAACTTAATGAAAAATTTTTAATTAAAATTTTGGATGAGGTGCTTAATAAAAAAGAAAATTTTGCAAAAATTGACCTCGGCAAAGGAAAAAAGGTTAATATCGAATACGTGAGCGCAAACCCCACCGGGCCTTTTCATATAGGACACGGCAGATGGGCGGCAATCGGGTCTGCTTTGGCAGAGATTATGAAATATACAGGGTATAATGTCTTTCAGGAATTTTATATAAATGACGCCGGTGCCCAGATTCAAAGACTTGCAAAATCTTTAGAAAACAGAGTTAAAGAACAAAAGGGCGAAGTTGTCGAGTGGGACGATGATTTATATAAAGGAGATTATTTAATTCCTGTTGCAAAAAAATATATTTCGGATAACAGAGGGCAGAGTTATGCGGATTTTGCAAAAGAAGAAATGCTTAATTTGCAAAAGGATTTATTGAAAAAATTCAGAACCGATTTTGATTTATTTTTCTCCGAAACCTCGCTTTATAAAGATAATGAGGTTGATTCCTGCGTTAAACAATTAAAGGAATCGGGGAAATTATACGAAAAAGACGGCGCCGTATGGTTCAGGTCAACCGATTATACGGATTCTCAAGACAGAGTTTTAAGAAAATCAGACGGAACAAATACATATCTGACTGCTGATATTGCATATCATAAAAACAAATTAGACAGAGGGTTTGACCTTTTAATCAATATCTGGGGCGCGGACCATCACGGATATATTCCGAGAATGAAAGCGGCAATTGACGCTTTAGGATATGACAGCAATAAACTTGAAGTTTTGCTCGGGCAATTGGTTAATATAATCGAAAACGGCGAAGCTGTCAGAATGGGCAAAAGAAAGAAAATGGTAACTTTAGGAGAGCTTGTTGATGAAGTCGGCGTTGATGCAACAAGATATTGGATGCTGATGAGATCAATTGATACAACTCTTGATTTTGATGTCGAGCTTGCGAAAACAAAAAGCGATCAAAACCCCGTTTTTTATGTTCAATATGCCCATGCAAGATGCTGCTCCATTTTAAGAAAAGCGGTTGAAGAAAAAATCGATATAGAAACAAAAGAAAAGCATGACCCGTATTTTACCGCGGAAGAATTGAGCAAACTTTTAGAAGAACATAAAATTTCAAGGCTTTATGATAATGATAAAAAGGCTGATGATTCGACAAAGGCGATTATTTTAAAACTGGAAGAATTTAAAAGCACGATTGAAGCCGCTTCAAGATTGAGAGCGCCTTACATGCTCTGTAAATATGCACAGGAATTGGCGCAGGAGATGCATCATTTTTATAATTTTACAAGAGTTTTATCGGATGATGTCGAAATGACAAAAGTGAGATTGCTAATTGTATACGGCGTTAAGATTATATTAAAAGAGGTTCTCAATTTAATCAGGGTTGAGGCGCCCGAGAAGATGTAGGGCGAATTTTAAAAATCGGTTGATTTTAAAATTTGTCTATGGTAATTTAACTATCGGTCGGTGTTTGAACCGGCTATCCGAAACAATAAACATGATAATTTAATAGATGTTTAAGGGCTATTAGCTCAGGTAGGACTCCGTTAGACAAGCTGCCTGCGGCAGGTTGGAAAATGGAGCAGGCGAATTGAAAGCGAAGCTTGAGTGAGCCGTATATCAAAAATTTGCGCTCGGTAGGGGCTCAAGTTGAACAAAAACCGAGTTTATGATAATTTAATAGATGTTTAAGGGCTATTAGCTCAGGTGGCTAGAGCGCACCCCTGATAAGGGTGAGGTCCTTGGTTCGAGTCCAAGATGGCCCAAATAAAAAAGACAAGATAAATTCTTGTCTTTTTTATTATGTAAATTCAAAACAGGACCTCACCCTTTCTGGTGAGATATTTGCGATACCGCATAAGGGGTAAAACCCCTTAGGGTTCAAAGTCCAAGATGGCCCAAATAAAAAAGACAAGATAAAATCTTGTCTTTTTTATTATATAAATTCAAAACAGTACCTTACCCTTTTTGGTGAGATAATTGCGATACCGCATAAAAGGGATTAAAAGTTATTTTTCATAAGGCAGGTATTTTAAAACAACATGGGTCATTCCGTCTGCTTCTTTTTTGTCGATAACTTTATATTTTGCCCCCCTCGGCATAACGGCTTCACGCAAATGAAGCGGATTTTTTGAAAATTTTTAAGTTTGCCATAAAATATCTGCCCCTTTATTTTAAAAAATGAGCAATAAAATGTTATAATATTTTTATTCGGAGACAAATCGGTATGCTAAATAAAAATGTTTTATGGGATTTTACGTACGGCGTTTATGTCGTTTCATCATTCGACGGGGATAAACCCACGGGCTGCATTGCAAATTCGGTTGCTCAGGTAACCAATACAAAAATTATGGTAAGTATTAACCATTCAAATCATACAAATTCGGTTATTAAAAAAGACGGATATTTTTCGGTTTCAATATTATCCGAAAAATCCGATCCGAACATAATTTCCGTTTTCGGTTTTACAAGCGGGGCAGACACGGATAAATTTCAAAAAATAAAGTATGAAACAAAAAATAATCTGCCTGTTGTTTATGATTCAATCGGTTATATTATCTTAAAAACAACCGATGTTATAGAGCTTGATACCCACAGCGTTTTTATAGGCGAAATTATGGACGGGGACATTTTGCGTGACGGCGTTCCCATGACATATAAGTATTATCATGACGTAATTAAAGGCCGTGCACCGAAAAGCGCCCCCACATATATTGAAGAAGAAGTTAAGCCGCAGACGGGTGTTCAATACAGGTGCAAAATATGCGGGTATATCTATAACGGAGATATCACCAAAGAGCCGCCAAATTATGTCTGCCCCGTATGCAAACAGCCAAAAAGCGTGTTTGAAAGGATTATAGCCGTTTAAGCGTAATTTTCTTCAAGCCAATTGCTTTCTTCTTTAAGCTCGTTATCTGCAAGAGAAAAATCATAGCTTCCGAAATTATCCTTTAATTCTTCAATTGAGACATTTATTTCTTTTGTCGTATCCCACGGGTTTACCAGCGTCATATATTGTCCGTTTATTTCTTTGACGGCATACGCATGGTCATCTTCCAGACTGCCGAATCCTTCGTCAACGCCTAAAACCGCAGAACAATCATCCTGATATTGATTATAATAATTAAGAAGGTTTGCCATTTCTTCTTCATCATCGCCGTATGCATACCCCGTCATATTATCGGTAAACAATTCATAAAGATAATATGCGCTTCCGCCGGTGATTCCGTCTAATGTTTCAATCGGAACTTCGCCTTCACTGACAAGTTTTTCAAGCGCAAGTTCAATTAAAAGCATATCGTCATCGCCCGTTGAATAACTGCTGTTTGTTATTCCCAAACCGTTCATTAATGTGCTTTTGTTGTTGCGCTCCAACTCTTCTTTTGTTACGGTATATTCTTTGTCGATTCCTTTAAAATATACACTGTAGCTGCCGTCAGGGTTTTGACCGATTGCATCTTTTATAAGTTCTTTTCCTTTATCATCATAAGAAAGGGACAGTATGCCCGAAATCAGCCAGCAATCACCTTTTTGTCCCTGAAAAACTTCTTCGTCGATTTGTCCGTTTACGCCTTTATTTTCATCGTCAAAAAGCCCGTATACGGTTTCAGAGTATCCGGCTTTTGCTTTTCTTATATTTTCGTCTCCGAGAATTCTCGGGTTTATTTGATTGATGCCGTTTATTGCATCCATACTTTTTCCCTTATAAACTCCTATAAGTATATAAAGGTTTATTTATTAAAAAAATTGCCAAAAACCTAAAATTTGTAAACTGTATTGTTAC
>DVJH01000070.1 GCA_018710795.1 Candidatus Galligastranaerophilus gallistercoris
GAAGTTAATCCTCCGTTTAAAAGAATAACCTGGCGCGAGGCTATGGATAAATACGGTTCCGATAAACCCGACACAAGATTTGGTTTGGAATTGTTTAATGTAACCGATATTATGACAGCCTCCACTTTTGAAGCATTTAAAGCGGTTATAAATAACGGCGGAACGGTAAGAGCAATTAAAATCCCGGGCATTGCAAATTATTCAAGAAAAGAAATGGACGATATAAGAAATCTTGCAATTAAATTCGGCGCAAAAGGTCTTGCATGGGTTACTTATATGGAAGACGGAAGCGTTAAATCGCCTGTGTTTAAATTCTTAAACGAAGAACAAATAGAAGAAATACAAAAAAGAGCGGACGCAAATAAAGGCGACATTGTTTTCTTTGTTGCCGATAACCCCAAAGTTGTCTTTGATGTTTTGGGCAGATTCAGATTATACTTTGGCGAAAGATTGAATTTAATCGACAAAGATAAACACGATTTACTCTGGGTTGTTGATTTTCCTTTATTTGAATATTCGGCTGAAGAAGACAGATACGTTTCCGTTCACCATCCGTTTACAATGCCTGCTTATGAAGATATTGATAAATTGGAAACGGATAAAGCCAACGTTAAATCAATTGCATACGATATCGTATATAACGGGGTTGAACTCGGCGGCGGCTCGATAAGAATTCATTCAAGCGAAATTCAGGAAAGAGTCTTTAGGGCAATCGGTTTGACCGAAGAAGACATTAAAGAAAAATTTGAATTTCTTGTTCAGGCATTCCAATACGGCACACCCCCTCATGGCGGTCTTGCAATCGGTTTAGACAGGCTTGTGGCGCTTTTAACCCGCTCAAATTCAATAAGAGACGTTATAGCATTTCCCAAGAACTCTCAGGCAAAAGACCTAATGGCAAATGCTCCGGGGCTTGCAAGCGAAGAACAGTTAAGAGAATTGCATATAAAATTAAGAAATGCACCCAAAGTATAAAAAATAATTTTTTGTGCCTCATAATTAATGAGGCACAAATTTTATCGGCCGCGGGTTCAAAAAAAATATTTTCATACGTTATAAAATTTGTTACCCCAAAATATAAATTACCAGAGAAAGGAAATACAATGAATTTATCAATTTCGCCCTTGAATTGTGCAAGAAAACCCCAAAATAATTTAAGTTTCGGAATGGCAAAATTCAGCGATGCCGGAAGAAGCCTTGCTTCTCAATTTCAAGACCAATACGTCGCATTTTCAAAACCCAATAATCTTGATTCATCAATAGATTATTCAAGATTTTTTGAAAAGAAAAAAATGTTCAGACAGTATCCTTTTGTAAATTATATCAATGGAAAATTTCCGGATGGAAAAGCAAGCTTAAAAAATATTGATGAAGTTACCGACACCATTATAAGATGCGGTGCAACACAAAGCCAGACTTCAAATGCAAAATTTATTAAACAGCTTGTAGCCGCAGAAGATACTTTTGATAAACTTGAAAAACCCGCAAGAGAAAAAGTTTCATCGGCGGTTGTTGAAGTTTTGGATACAAATTATGATAATCCGCAGGTTTCAAAAGAAGATACTTTGGCACTTGTAAGAATGTCAACGCCCACTATTGACGATAAGAAAAAGGTTATGATAGACGGCGTTATCGTAAACTCTGAAACTGGCGGATATTCTGAACCCAAAGTAAGCAGAAAAAAATAAAATATCGAAAATAAAAAAGAGCTTTTTTAAGCTCTTTTTTATTTTATAAGCATTTTTTCAGTTTAATTATTCTTTCATAAGAATTAACAAGATTATCGGATAAAATATAGCCGTCAACAAGCCCCCTTTTTATTGCAAGATTTATTTTATCGACAAGTTTTTTATCATGTTCAAATCTGTTTGAAAATAATAATATGTTTTCTCCCGCATTAATTGATAAGGAAACTATTTCATACAAATCATAATTTTTTCTTATTGCCCCCATATCAAGGTCATCCGTTATTATAACTCCGTCAAAATTTGTTTGAACTCTTAAAAATTTTTCTATCGTTTGATAAGATAAACTTGCGGGGTATTTTTTGTCGATATTTTTATTGTACAAATGCGATATCATAACGGTTTGCAGCGGGCTTACGTCTGCAAGATATAAATAAGGATATAATTCGTTATCGGAATATGTTTTTGTTGCATCTACAAACCCTAAGTGCGTATCCCCCGTCGGGCTTCCATGGCCCGGGAAGTGTTTAATTGATGTTATTATGTTGTTTTTTTCATGTGCTTTTATAAATTGTTTTGCATATTTTACGACAACTTTAGGGTCGTTTGAATAACTTCTTTCTTTTTGTTCTATTATTGATTCTTTGTTAACGGCTAAATCGACACAAGGGGCAAAATTCAGATTGATATCCGCCTCTTTTAACATTTTTGCCATTTCAAAATATTCTTTATATGCTTCATCTTCCGTTAATTTTGAAATTTGTTTTGCCGATTTAAAATTTTTAAAGCCGTTATTTTTATTCATTCTCTGAACGTATCCGCCTTCCATATCTATGGCAATAAAAGGCGGGTATTTTGCTTTTGAATTTTTTAAGGCGGAAGTCATTTTCAAAAATTCTTCTTTATTTTTTATGTTGTCTTCAAAGAATATGACCCCTGAAATTTCGTTGTTTTCAACCTGTTTTAAAACTTCTTTAAATCCTTTTGATTTGACATTATCGCCCACAAAGCCGACAATTATCATCTGACCTATCATTTCATTTAAATCTGCCGCAAATAAAGGAATTTGAATACTTAATATCATAACTAAAATCAATATAATCTTTTTCATAAAATAAACTTCTCCATAAATCCAAAAACAATTTTACCATAATTTTAAGGGTTATAATTTGCAATTATTTTATCAATATCAATAATGCCTTCATCAAATAACAGTTCAACCTGATTGATGTTATATTCAATGACTGCCTGAAGATATTCTATTCTTGCAAGGGTTTTTTGACTTTGCGCCTGAATAACGTCAATTAAAATCCCTTCTCCGGCATCAAGCCTCATCTCGGCTAAAGTAACCGATTCGGTTGCGTAATTAACCTGTTTTTTTGTTATATCGATTCTCTGCAACAGCAGCTTGGAATTGTAATATGAATTTAATAATTCTTCTTCAATCTGCCTTATTTTGTTTTGAAGATTAAATACCATTGCATTTATTTCGTGTTGTTTGGCTTTTGCTTTGGTTATCGTTCCCGCACCAAGATTTTCCCCTAACGCCCAGTCGACATATAACCCTACAACGTTGCTTCCGCCTAGGCCGATTTTTGCGGTTCCCTGATACTGGTTTTGATAAAAAATTCTGGGTTTTGGCGAAAATTCCGTATATATTGATTTTTTATCATATTTTGCCGCCCGAATTTCATTTTGGAGCGCCTTTATATCTTTTCTGTTTTTATGTGCAATTTCATACAGTTCTTCAAGCCCAATATTCTTATCAATAAGATTATTCGGTTTTACTTCTCTTTCAACGGGATATAGAGGGGTTTTTATTTCAATACCCATAATATTGGATAATTTTGCCTGCATGAGCCTGAAATTGTTCATTGCTTCAATCAGGCTTCTTTTTGCACTTGCAACTTCGTTTTTTTGCCTTATAACGTCAAATTTTGTTCCCATTCCCGAAGTTTCAAGATTTTGAGTTAATTTTAACTGTGCCATTCTTTCATATAAATTTTTAAGATGAATTTCAATCGTTATTTTTGCCTGTAATAACTGCCAGTAATAAACGCCCGTATACATTAAAACTTCTTCTTTTGTGTATTTATAGTTTTCGTTTTGCGCAAATTTTTTAAATTTTGCTTCTTTTGAATCAAAAATTTGCTTTCCGCCCTCGGTAAGGGAATGTCTTACCACAATTGAAGATGACAGTGCAAGCTCGTTAAACCTGTCAACAAGCGCTGTTCCGACAAGAACCTGCCCTCTGTAATAAATTGAATACCAGCTGTATGCAAAATCGGGCAAAAATTTTGCAAGGGCGTTTTTGTGAAGATATTCATAACTCTTATACGTTTCAAATCTTGTTTTTATATCAAAATTATTTTTTAAGGCAACATCAAGACATTCATCCAGACTAACCGGTATTGCTTCCTGTTCCAAAAATGATTCTATCTCTCTTTCAAGGTCTACTTCCTTTGAACAATTTTTACAATACTGATTAAAAGTCGTTTCAAATTTTTCAAGGTCAAAATTATAAATATCGCAATTTGCGGGCAATATCCCAAAAAAATAAAAAATTAAAGATATAATTATCCCATTTTTCATAATTTATAAAAAATAATCAAATTTTGCCCAAAAAATAATACACTTTATGGGCTAATGCTTTTATGGTATTATTTCACTTGCAAATAAGATAATTTTTATAAAAGAAGGATATTATGACAGAGACTCTTGAAAACCTTTCAACAACTTATAATGCAAGAGAAGTTGAAAATGAAATTTATAAATTTTGGGAAGATAACGAATTTTTTAAAGCGGACAATAAAAGCGACAAGCCCGCATATTCAATAGTTATCCCGCCGCCGAACGTAACCGGCATTTTGCATATGGGACATGCACTGGACGGAACTCTGCAGGATATTTTAACAAGATATAAAAGAATGAAGGGTTATGAAGCTCTTTGGCTCCCGGGGTGCGACCATGCGGGAATTGCAACGCAAAACGTTATTGAAAAAGAACTTGCAAAAGAAGGAAAAACCCGTTTTGACCTTGGCAGGGAAGAATTTTTAAAAGTTACCTGGGATTGGGCAAACAGCCATAAATCAAGAATTTTGGGACAATTTAAGACGCTGGGCGCTTCGTTTGATTTATCAAGAACGAGATTTACCCTTGATGAAGGCTGTTCAAAAGCGGTTAAAAAGGTTTTTGTCGATTTATACAATAAAGGGTTAATTTATAAAGGTTCATATATTGTAAACTGGTGCCCGAGGTGCCAATCTGCAATTTCTGATATTGAAACCGAATATGAAACCGAACAGGGGCACCTTTGGGAAATTTCATACCCCATTAAAGATGAAATGGGCGCAATTGTTATTGCAACAACAAGGCCCGAGACCATGTTCGGCGATGTTGCGGTTGCGGTTAACCCCAATGATTATAAATATAAAGATTTAATAGGCAAAAAATGCGTTATTCCTCTTGTGGGAAGGGAAATCCCCATTATTGCGGATGAATATGTAGACAAATCTTTCGGTACGGGTGCCTTAAAAATTACGCCCGCACACGATCCTAACGATTTTGAAGTCGGCAAAAGACATAATCTTCCTTTCATTAAAGTAATTGATGAACAGGGAAAAATGATAAAATGCAGTGAAGTTCACCCCGATGTATGGGGCCTTGACAGATATGAAGCAAGAAAGCGCACCGTTGAAATGTTAAAGGCGCATGAAGTTCTTGTAAAAATTGATGACCATGAGCATAATGTCGGAAAATGCCAGAGGTGCAATACAACAATTGAGCCTTTACTGTCGGAACAATGGTTTGTTAAAATGGAGCCTCTTGCAAAAGCTGCGATTGAAAAAGTTAAAGACGGCTCAATTCAATTTATCCCTAAACGCTGGGAGAAAAATTATTTAATGTGGATGGAAAACATCCGTGATTGGTGTATTTCAAGGCAATTGTGGTGGGGGCACCAGATACCCGCATATTATCATAATGAAACAAAAGAAATGGTAGTTGCGATGGAAAACCCTGACCCCAAAAACTATACACAGGATAAAGATGTTCTTGATACCTGGTTTTCAAGCGGACTTTGGCCTTTTGAAACAATGGGCTGGCCCGATACAAATTCGGATGATTATAAGAAATTTTACCCTACATCAACTCTTGTTACGGGTTTTGATATTATTTTCTTCTGGGTTGCAAGAATGATTACCATGGGGCTTGAATTTACGGGTGTTCCTCCGTTTTCGACCGTTTATATCCATGGTCTTATAAGAGATGAATTCGGGCAGAAAATGTCCAAATCAAAAGGGAATACGATTGACCCCGTTTTATCAATCGAAAAATACGGCTGCGATGCCGTAAGATTTACTCTTGCAAACCTTTGTACATACGGCGGGCAGGATATTAAACTGTCGGATGAAAAATTTGAATTCGGAAGAAATTTTGCAAACAAGGTTTGGAATGCTTCAAGGTTTGTTTTAATGAATCTTGAAAATAAAAACCAAGAATACGATTTAACAAACCTCTCCATTGCAGACAAATGGATTTTAACCAAACTCAACCAAACAATAAAAGAAGTTAACGATAACCTTGAAAACTATCGTATAGGCGAGGTTACAACCGTTTTATACGACTTTTTCTGGAATTGCTATTGCGATTGGTATGTCGAATTATCCAAAATCGAGAAAAATGAAAATGTTTTAACTTATGTTTTGGATATGTTCTTAAGGCTTCTTCACCCCGTTATGCCGCATTTAACGGAGAAAATCTGGCAGCTTATGCCCGTTAAAAAAGATAAAAAAGCAATAATGCTCTCTGATTATCCTTCTTATGATGAAAAATTCGATTTTGAAGAAGATTCAAAAGCAATGGAAATTGTGTTTGACGCCATAAGAAGCATAAGAAACATAAGACAAAGCTTTAATATATCACCCTCCGTTAAAGTTAACGTTAAAATTCAAGGAGAAGCCGAGCTTTATAAAAAAGCGGCAAACTATTTAAAACGCCTTGCAAGAGTTGAAGAAATAGAATTTATCAATAATGAAGCCCTCCTTGATAAACAATCGGCAAGTGCGGTTGTTCAAAATTCAAAAATAATTATCCCTCTAAAAGGGCTGATTGATATTGAACAGGAAATATCAAGACAGAATAAAAAACTCGATAAATTAAATCAGGAGAAAAATTCTCTCCAAAACAGAATTAATAATGAAAAATTTGTTAATTCCGCCCCTGCTGAAGTTGTTCAAAAAACAAAAGACAGAATAAATGAAATTGAAGCGGAGAGCGTTATTATTAAAAATTTGATTGATAATTTATCTTAAACGTTTTTTATAAGTTTTTTTTAACCGGCGCATAAATTTGTTATGCGCCTTTTTAAAAGCTTTTTCCCGTTTTTTATCAAGGGCGCAATTATTTACGTATTGAAGCTCAAAATTGATGTTTTCGGCTAAATCCAGATATTCTTCATTGATTAATACAAGAGTGGCTTCAAGCTCTTCTTTGGAATTTGCTTCATTTAGAATTTCTTCAAGCGCAAGAGTTTTGTTTTTTGATAAACCGTATAAAAAATTTAAAATTTCTCTGTCTGAATATGCAACTTGTCTTTCATTCAGATAATTTGAATAAAAACTGCCGAAAAATTGTTCAACTTCGCCCGAATATGCGCGGTTTATGCCGAAAAGTGCAAAAATAAATAAAATAAGCAATATCTTTTTCATATTTCGATTATACTTAATGTTAAATTAAAATTAATCATTCATCCGTTTAATTTAAAAAATATTGTTGACGTGAAATTTTGTTCTTGGTATTCTGATTTGGTCAGCTATCCGAGTTGGCAGTACGTTTGGAATTTTATCATTCGAACGTATTGAAAAAGAATCTTTTTAGAATGAAAATTGAATAATTTGCGCTTTTTAGCTCAGTCTTGTCGAGGCAATTCAGCCGAGACAAAAATATAAAGCACGATAGGAGTGCTCGGACAACTGAGCGAACGGCAAAAAAAGTTGAAAATTGAATAATTTGCGCTTGTAGCTCAGTTGGTAGAGCACTCCCCTTTTAAGGGATAGGTCGCGCGTTCGAATCGCGCCAAGCGCAAATTTTTTATGTTTAATTTTATATATATGGCGATGAGAACGCATCAATGCAGCAGCATTGATCTAAGTTCGGCGGATTTTCCGTAGCACTTGAGCACTGATAAGTGCGAAATGCGCCGAAGCGAAAATCTGACGATGCGGAAAAATTTTATTTATAAAATTTTATAGCAGAGTGCAAAGATTGAGCTTTCAGGAAAATCCAAGACAAATCGCGCCAAGCGCAAATTTTTATGTTTATACCGGCTTTAAAGCCGGTGCTCAGTTGGTATTCGCTCCTCCAAAATAAGCATTTTACTTTTGGTAAAATGCAACAAAGAGTACGGCTCAATTAAAATTTCGCCTACTCTTTGCATACGTTTTGGAGTCCTTCCTTTTAAGGGATAGGTCGCGCACTCTAAATCGCGCCAAGCGCAAATTTTTTATGTTTAATTTTATATATATGGCGATGAGAACGCATCAATGCAGCAGCATTGATATAAGTTCGGCGGATTTTTCTATATATTATCAAGTACCTCTTTAGCCTTCATCCGCACTTTTTCGCTTTTATGTTCCAAAAGTCTTCTAATTGGTTCCAAAATCAGCTCTTTTTCCTCCTTT
>DVJH01000071.1 GCA_018710795.1 Candidatus Galligastranaerophilus gallistercoris
CTCCGCATAAAATTTCAAAAGATATTTTTGAATACGGACAAATCGCATCAAAGGAACATAACATTGAATTTTTAAACTTTGATTTTAAGAAAAAAGACGGATATAAAAAGTCATGTAAAATTGCATATGATTTTGGGATGTACAGGCAAAACTACTGCGGGTGCGAGTTTTCAATAAATTAAAAAATTTGTATTATTGAATTTTTGTGTTATTCTAAATTTGTTAAGGATGCGGTAGCAAAAAAAATTGTTTATGCGTTTTTAACAGATACACATTAGAGATACAAAGAGATTCACCATAATAAGAGACGATTATATTTTAACTGTTTCCATGACTATATGATGTTTGGAAAAGTTTTAGAACCTTTATTTTTTCATACTACAATTTTCTTTTCGTTACGACGCTTAAAAAAACTTTAAGCGTCTTTTCTTAAATATACGGAATAAAAAACGGCATGCGGTAAAATAAAAACTTTTTTATACGGACAACAGCCTTTTTATAACCTGTTTTCTGTTTTCGGATTTAAAGACATAATTTCCGCACACGAAGCAATTTGCGCCTAAATCTTTGCAAATTTTTGCCGTTTTATCGTTGATTCCGCCGTCTACCTGAATAATAAGATTGTCAGGCGCCCATTTTTTGATTTCGGTTATTTTTTGAGCGCATTTTGGCATAAAAATCTGCCCCGAAAATCCGGGTTCAACCGTCATGATTAAAACCATATCAACTTTATCGATATAGGGAATAATTTCTTTTGCGGGTGTTTTGGGTTTGATTGAAATGCCCGCCCTAAGCCCCGCTTCTTTTATTAAATCAATACAGGCGCATGTTTTTGCCCTTGCCGCTTCAAGGTGAAAAGTTATAATGTCTGAGCCTGCCTGAATAAAATCGGGGATATATTTTTCAGGGTTATCTATCATAAGGTGGACATCCAGAATTTCTTTTGTTATTTTCCTTAAAGATTTTACAACAGGTGCCCCTATGGTGATATTCGGAACAAAATGTCCGTCCATAACGTCAATATGTATCCATTTTGCGCCCGACATCGTTACGCTTTTTATTTCATCTTCCAGATTTGCAAAATCTGCAGATAATATTGAGGGTGAAATTATAATATCAGACATCATCTTCCTTTATTTGTTCCCGTAATTTAACAAGTGCTTTTCTTGCCGCTTCGGTCTCGGCTTCTTTTTTTGTCGGCGCCGTAGCTTTTTCTATGAATTTATTTTCATAATAAACGCCCACCGTAAACATTTTTTTATGTGCGGGCCCCTGCTCATCCAGTGTAACATATTCAGGCAGGTTGTGGTTATATTTTTGCGTCAGCTCCTGCAATTTTGCCTTAGGGTTTGAAATTTCAATATTTAAGATATCGTCTTTAAAATTGCTTATTAAAAACTCTTTTGCTTTTGTGTATCCTTTTTCTTTATATTCAAGATATATTGCCCCGAGAAACGCTTCAAAAGCGCAGGCTAAAATTGATTCTTTATATTTGCCTTCTTCTCCTTCGCATTTGCCGGTTAAAATCAGAGGCGGCAAATCAATTTTTTTTGCAAGACGTGCAATGGTTTTATCCGCAACAATTATTGCTCTCTGTTCGGTCAGCGCCCCTTCCATTTTGTCTTCATAAAGGTTGTATAATATATCGCTTACCGTGAGTTTTAAAACCGCATCACCCAAAAATTCAAGCCTTTCATAGCTTTCTTTTCTTCCCTCGTTCAGGTCGGCGGCATATGAAGTGTGGCACATTGCACGGTTTAAAAGCTCAATATTTTTAAATTTGAGCCCCAGTGAGGCGGCAAATTTTTTTAATACTTTTTTTCTTTCATTAGAAACTAACATCTATTATATTCTTTAAATAAATTAAAAAGTCATTCAAGAAATTGTTCCCGTGAGTGAAATTTTTAAAGTAATAATATGCAACGGGAAGTGCAAAAATGTAGCTGTCGGTTCTGTCTAAAAATCCGCCATGCCCGGGGAGGATATTGCTTGAATCTTTAACGCCCGCATCTCTTTTAATTAAAGATTCCGATAAATCGCCGAGCTGGGCAGAGATTGTTATGATTAAACCTGCTGTAATACATTCAAAAAATGTAAGACCGGTGTATAAAACACCCGGTATTGAAACCAAAACTGCGGCAATTCCCCCGGCAATTGCGCCTTCAATTGTTTTTTTCGGGCTTATAACTGCTGAAAGTTTATGTTTTCCGTATCTTGAGCCGAAAAAATATGCGGCGGTATCGGTTACAAGAATGCATAAAAATACGAACATCGTAAGATAAAACCCTTCGGATAATTCGTATATGAAAATATTATTTGCATTTAAATTTATGCCGATTTGCCTGATGAGCATAATGTGGCAGGGAAGAAGCGCGCCGTACATAAACCCCAGTTCCGTTGTTGCAACGTTAGCAATGTATGGCTGGCGCCCCATAAATAAAACAATTAAAAATGACCCCAATGTTCCCAAAACAAGAACCGCAGGGATTAAATCAAGCTTGTTGATTGCGACGATAAAACATAAAAGAATGCCCACAACTCCCATAACGGAAAAGCTCGGGTGAAAACCTTTCATTCTTAATATATGTACATATTCTTTTGACGCAACCAGAATAACCGTCAATAATAATCCGAGCAAAAACATACCGCCGAAAAATATGCAGGTTAATGTTATTAACGAAATAATAACACCCGTTATAAACCTTTTGGCTCTGTTTTGCTTTTGAATATCTTCCATTTATACGGTCATGACCTCTTTGTCTTTTTCCGCTACCGTATCATCTACGATTTTTATATATTTATCGGTTGCTTTTTGAATTTTATCCTGTCCGTCTTTAACTGAATCTTCAGGCATATTTTCCGCTTTTTCCGCTTTTTTAAGGTCATCTGTCATATCACGGCGGACATTTCTTATTGCAACTTTTGCATTTTCGCCCATTGATTTAACATCTTTTGTTAAAGCTTTTCTTCTTTCTTCCGTTAAAGGAGGAAAAGCAAGTCTTATAACGAGCCCGTCAGAGTTTGGAGTAATGCCGAGTTCGGCTTTGATTATCGCTTTTTCTATTTCTTTTATGATTGATTTGTCAAACGGTGCAATAACAAGTGTTGTGCCGTCTTGAACCGTCACTTGAGACAATTGTCTTAAAGGAGTGGGCGCTCCGTAATAATCAACGGTAACTTTATCTAAAATCATCGGGTTTGCGCGCCCCGTTCTTATTGTTGCCAAATCTTTTTTTAACTGATGAATGCATTTTTCCATTTTATCAGTGCCGTTTTTTAAAATTTCATCTATCGACATTTTTATTCTCCTACATATGTTCCTAATTTTTCGCCTTTAAGAATTTTTATTATCCCGTCTTTTTCATCAAAATTAAAGACTATAATGGGTATATTATTTTGTTTGCATAACGAGCAGCTTGTGGTATCCATAACTTTAAGCCCGTTTACGATAATATCGTCATAATTTAATTTATCATATTTAATTGCATCGGGGTTTGTTTTGGGGTCATCATTGTAAACGCCGTCTACGCCGTTTTTTGCCATGAGCATAACTTCGGCTCCGATTTCCGCCGCTCTAAGCGCGGCTGCGGTATCGGTCGTAAAGAACGGGTTTCCCGTGCCTGCCGCAAAAATTACGACTCTGTTTTTTTCAAGGTGCCTTATTGCTTTAAATCTGATATAGGGTTCTGCGATTTTGTTCATTGTAATTGCTGATTGCACCCTGCAGGACACACCTATTTTTCTTAATTCCGATTGCAGCGCAATTGCATTCATAACCGTTGCAAGCATGCCGACATAATCGCCCGAGGCTTGATCCATTCCGAGTTTTTTTGAATTTTTCATTCCTCTGAATATGTTTCCGCCGCCTACAACTACCGCTATTTGAACACCCAATTCATGCGCTTTTTTGATTTCGTTTGCTATCATTTCAACGGGAACGGGATCAATTCCGAATTCCTGGCTTCCAAGAAGGGCTTCCCCGCTAATTTTCAGCAAAATTTTACCGTATTTTAAGTCCATCTTTAATTTCTTTATTAAAATCTTTATGTTAATTATACTAAAAAAACCTTATATTGTATAATATTTATTATGGATTTAGGTACAAAAAACGCAAACAACTTAATAAACAAAGATTTCAACGTTCAAAAATCGGCGGCAGCCGTTATTATAAACGAACCGGATGTTTTTTCGTTTAAAATCCTTGCTGAAAAATCCGAGTTTATCTTTGATTTCATTAAAGATAAAGTTCGCCTGAATTTGTTAAATGCGGTAAATGAAGGTAATGTTTTAAATCTTTTCGGTTTTATGAAATATTATTCTTCGGATTTTGAAGATGTTATCGTTAAATCGTTTATAAAATTTAACAATGACGATATTAAAACAAGAATGCTGAATATTTTAAAAGACGGTACGGTTGAAGAAAAAACGTATGCGGTTAAATATTTTGCACAAATTAAAGATTCTATCGATAAAAAAGTTATCGATGAATTTATCAAATCAGATTTTTATCCTCTAAAATCAGCTTCAATAGAATTGCTGTCCAAATACGGAGACAGAGAAGAATTTGATAAAAGAATCAATATTTTAAAAACGAACACCGATGAATTTGAAAAATTTGAAGCTGCGGAATTTTTATGTCTGTTTGGCGATAAAGACGCGTATGAAATTGTTTATGATTATTTTATAAATTCGCCCATGAAAGATATTTTTACCGACAACATATTACTTTTGAAAAATTTTGAAGAACTTTTGAATAATAACGATGAAGATAAAATTTTTAAGATTTATTCGGTAATTTTGAAAAATTTTCCCGAAAGCGTTAATTTTAAAGAGCTTTCATACTGTTTAAACGAGGGCGTGTTTGATTTTTTACTTGAATCGGACGGAAATTACCCCGTTATTTTAAATTATACGCTTCTTGATAAATTAAATCTTATATTGTCCGATGAAGCGTATAAAATAGATTTGGACAAAAACGATATAAGATGTGCAACGGGATATAAAAATGCGCTTGAAACGTTTCTCGGTGCATACGGTAAAAAAGAAATAATTATTGAAGCACTCAAAAAAGGCATAAGAGATGAAATTTTATTTGCTCTTAATCTTATTTATTCGGATAAAGAAATTGAAAATGCCGTTATTGATTTAATAAACACTGCGTCTGATGAAGAAATTATTTTGAATGCTCTTTATGCTTTAAAAAATCTTAATTTATCAAACATTGAAATAATAAATTCGGCAGCGGCAAAAGTTAAAAATGAAACGGTAAGGGCGGAAATTTTGAGCCTGAGAAATTAATCCGGTGTTTCTTCTTTGTTTTCTTCTTTGTTTTTGTCTTTTTTATCCTGCTTTTGTTCCGGTTTTTCCGTGTCTAATTTTATGTAATTTGTGTTTTTCCATCTTAAATCAATATATTTAACTTTTTGTTTCAAAGTTTTTGCTTCGGGCAGTATGGTCGGAATTGATTTTATTCTGTCTTTCAGAGTGTCATCTATTGAACCTATCCTGAGCATAACATCATCAAGCTTTACATATATATCGTTTTGATTTCTTAAATCTATATATATGACTTTTTGCTTTGAATAGGCTTCTATTGTTTTGGTTAATTTTATCAGTTCGTCTACTCTTTTTTTGTCCCAATTTTCATAATCATCATCGTTTGTTCCGTAGCTTAAAATTTTTGTTGTTTTAAATTTGGAGGGAATGGGCATATATTCTCTGTCTATATAGTATCCGTCTTCGGTTATGGCAGAAATGGGCGCCGATTCGTCATTCGGTGCAATCAAAAAAACGGGCGTTCTTTCCTCAATAAAGACAATAATTCTTGCGGGGAACCAAAAACGCCTTATGTATGCTTTTTTAACCGATTGCAGACGCATAAGGCTTTCTTCCAGATTTTTTGTTGAATACTTATATATCTGTTCATTCGGGGCATCTTCTCTTCGTATGATGTCTGCTATTTTATATTCGGGAGTTATTAAATTTCCTTCAATTCGTATTACATCTGGTTTCAGGCTGACAACATCGGCAGGGTTTATATACCATGCGGAAAGGCCCAAAAGCTGATATGAAAGATAAACAAGCCCGAAAATCAACGAAACCCTTAAAAGCATTCTAAAACGCCTGATACGCTTTTTTGCGTTCGCAATTTTGCGTTTCATTTTAATTATTATCGATTTTCTTTTGTAATATTGTCTTCTGTTGAATTCGCTCATTATTTTTCAATCAATGCGGTGTTTAAAATCAGTTGAACAAGATTATTGTAACTTATTCCCATCGCATTTGACTGTGCGGGAAGATCCGACAAATCCGTCATTCCGGGGTTTGTGTTTACTTCTAAAATATATGGAACATTGTCGTGAATTAAAAAGTCGACTCTGGATACGCCCGTGCATTCTAAAACTTTATGCGCTTTTATTGCCATATTGCGGATTTTATTGCTCATTTCTTCATCAAAGCTTGCAGGGAGTATAAATTCCGTCATTCCTTTTGTATACTTTGCTTCGTAATCATACCATTCGGTTTTGGTTCTGAATTCTAAAATCGGTGTTGCAAAAGTTTTATCTGCCGCAATATCTTCAAGGACTCCGACCGTTGCGCTTATTCCTTTTAAAAATTCTTCGATTAAAACTTTGCTGTCCGATTTATATGCTATATCCATTGCATTTTTAAGCTCATCTTCATTGGAAACTTTGTTCATTCCTATGCTTGAACCTTCTTTTGCGGGTTTAATCATAAGAGGATAATTAAGCTCTTTTGTTTTTTGATAATAATCTTCGCCTTTATTTACGCATACGGATTTTATAACGTTAAGGCCGTTTTCTTTTAAAATATTTTTTGTTGTTTCCTTATCCATGCAAATGGCGCTTGATTTAACGTTACAGCCCGTATATTTTATCCCCATAATTTCCAATAAGCCCTGAATGCAGCCGTCTTCGCCGTAACGCCCGTGCAGGGTGTTATAACAAATTTCAATGTTGTTTTTGTTTAATTTTTCCGCCACGTTTTTATCGACATCAATCAAAATCGAATTTGTATACCCGAGCTCCTTTAATGCTTCCAATATTTTATTTCCGCTTCTTAAGGATACTTCTCTTTCGTTTGACATTCCGCCGCATAGAACGGCAATGTTTGCATTTTTATCAATCAGGCTCTTATAAGATTGTTCCATAATTCAAGTTCTTCCTTATCATCTCCTATATATACAATTTCAGGGTGCAATAAGACATTGAATTTTTCATACACCCTGTTTTGCATTTCTTTCATAAGTTTTAAATAATCAAGGCTTGTTGCATTGTTAAAATTAATTATAAAATTTGCATGTTTATAATAAACCATAGCACCGCCCACGGGGCAGCTTTTTAAATTGCATTCATCCAAAAGTCTGCCTGCGGACAGGTTTGAATCAAGCGGATTTTTAAAGACACAGCCGATATTGGGGTCTTTTAGGGTGGGCTGGATATCTTTTCTTTTATTAATGTTTTCATCCATAAGATTTTTAATCGATTCGTATGAATCCGCTTTTATAAGTTCAAATTTTGCCGACAAAAGAATGTATCTTCCCTGATTTTTTAATTTTGAATTTCTGTATGTAAAATTCATATCATCTTTTGAAAAAGTTAAGATTTTATCTTCGGCGGAATCGTATACTTCGGCGCTTATAAAATAATCGGAAATCGCCTGTCCGTTGGCGCCTGCATTCATGCACACGGCTCCGCCCAAAGTTGCGGGCAGGGCAATTAAAAATTCAAATCCGTGCAATTTTAATTCCAGAGCCATATCCGAAATTTTACTTACCGATACTCCGGTTTCAATATTAAATACAGGGGGGTCTATATCAACTTTGTTTAAATGTTTTGTTATTATGACAGGTCTTTTAATTCCTTTTGAAGACAAAAGAATATTTGAGCCCCCGCCTATGATAAGCGGGTTATCCAGATTTGCAAGAAGAAGGGTAAATTCTTCAACGGTTGAAGGAAAATAAACGTCATCCGCTATTGAATTTATTCTTAAAGTGTTATACGGCATTAAATTAAATTCGGTCCTGTGTTCTATTTCTTTGCTTGTCATAATACCTCCTTCAGAATATACCCCGTTTTTGTAACGTCGCCCGCTCCTATGGTAATTATATAATCATTCTTTTTAATATACTTTGAAATTTCTCTTGCGGCATCATCCATATTGCCTTTTATATATTTTGCGCATTTATGATGAATGGCAGATGCAAAGTTTTTCGAATTATATTTTTCGTCGTACTTATCGCCTGCGGAATACGTATCGAGTATAAATAATTCATCCGCAAGGTCAAACGAATTTAAAAAATCGTTCCATAATGCTTTTAATCTTGTGTATCTGTGCGGTTGGAAAATTGCAACGATATTTTTGTCGGTTCTTTTTTTTGCATTTTCCAAAAGCGCTTTAATTTCTGTCGGATGGTGTGCATAATCGTCGATTACGGTTACGTTTTCGTTTTCAAAAACTTTTTCATATCTTCTTTTCATTCCGGAAAACGAATAAAGATAAGGCCTAATGTCATTAATATTAAAGCCTTTTTCATTTAAGACCGATATTACGCACAAAGCGTTTATTACATTGTGAAATCCCGTTAGCTGCGTTTTAATTTCGGTTATATATTTTCCTTTAACATATAAATCAAAAGAATTTTCACCGCTTATTTTTATGTTGTCCGCAAAATAATCGGCGTTTTTATTTTTGATTGAATAAGTAATTATATTTTTATCTGATACCTTTTTTATTAAAAGGTTGTTTCCTTCATCATCAATATTAATAAAAATTTTTGAACTTTGTTTCAGATTATCGATAAAAGTTTTAAACGTGTTTATTAAATCTTCTTCACCGTTTTTATAAAAATCGAAATGATCCGCTTCAAGGTTATTTATTGCTATAAAATCGGGAGAATATTTAATGATTGTGCCGTCTGATTCATCCAATTCGGCTATAAAAATTTTGCTGTCGGGGTATGAATTTGCGTTTGTATTTAACCCTTGAATAATTCCGCCCGATGCGTACGCCGGATGTGCGTTTATTTTTTCCAAAACGTATGAACATAATCCCGATGTTGTTGTTTTGCCATGGGTGCCCGAAAAACCGATAAAACAATCATATAATTCTGAGATTAATTTTAAAATATCCGACCGATGATATAAGGGAAGGTTTAATTCTTTTGCTCTTATAAGTTCTTCGTTGTCTTCTTTTATGGCGCTTGATAAAACTATCGTCATATTTTCTTTAATTACGTTTTTATCGTGCCCTATATTTATTTGAACGCCTAAATCTCTTAATTCTTTTGTATATTTGCTTTCTTTAATATCAGACCCCGAGACATTATATCCTTTTATTTTTAATATTTTTGCAAGAGCGCTCTGCCCCACGCCTCCTATTGCGATAAAGTGAAGATTTTTATTTTTAGTATCCATCTATGCCATCTCCACGCAACTTTGCGCTGCGACACCGTGTTGTGTTTTGCCCCAGTCCATCGTTCTTTTGGTAAATATTATTTTACATACGATAAACATAACAATCGGAAACCAGATGGTTATAAAATAAATTGAAGTTAATATTGCCTGATAGACTGCTTTTATGGTTGTATAGTGGCTGTATTTTCTGAAACTGTATATGAGTCCGGAGGCAAAAAACAACCCTGTTGCAAGCAAAAGCGCCATTGAAGATAAAATATAGTTTTCATGGCCTTTTATAAAGTGGAACGCCTGAATTATAATTTCGGCTATAATCCAAACGGGAAGCAAAAATTCGCTTATATATGCAATTAAATCAAAGCCGACTCT
>DVJH01000008.1 GCA_018710795.1 Candidatus Galligastranaerophilus gallistercoris
GCCATCCCGAATCTTGTCGGTTCAGCCATGCTGATTTTAATATCTAACGCACTCAATAATAAATACGGAGGAAAAGACAGCATATTCGCAGGCATGAACGGCAAAAAAATGGCGGGCGGAGTTGTTTTATATGCAGCGGGAAAATGGCTCGGCAAAAAAATTATCGACAAGGGAGTCGATATGAAAACCGGTCTTAATATCGGCATGGACTATAAAAAGAATGTCCATGAACTTCCCGAATACAAAGGCGATAATGACAACCTTGCGGTAGAATTTCATAAAGTATACGAAAGTGTTGACTTCCCGAGACACGATTTAATCAAAAAACAGGGCGAAGAAAATAACCAGAGATACGAATATTACGATAAAGCCGCGGAAAAAATGGGATACGAAAAGCAGCTTAACAGCCCCGACCAGACAACAATCCCCAAAATTAAGGAGGTTCAGGTTAAATCAACGGCTGCAAAAGCAATAAGTCCTTATTTATGGGCGGCACTGGGTGTTGCAATCGCATCGCAGGACGCTTTCGGCAACATATTTGCAAAAAGCAGCACCGATAATTCTTCTTTCTTAAAAAGAATTAAATCTACGGCAATAAATGCGGGCAAAACAATGAAAGACAGCGTTAAATCGCTCGCAAAAACAAAAATGGGCAAATTCCTTATAGGCGCTGCGGTTTTATCAAGCGCATTCGGAATAGTAAATTCAACATCAGGCTTTAAAAAAGAAAAAGAAAATAAAGATTCATCTGTCGACTACAACAGCAAGTATATGGAGTTTTAATGCTAAACACCAACAACAACACAAATAATCAAAGCATAATATTCAAAAGCATGGACTTACAGCAGAAGCTGCAGGACAGAAGAGTATTTGACCAGTTTTTAAACAAAACTCAAAACCAAAGAGTAACATGCGATAAGCCGAGAGGTTATCTGGTTAAAGAAAACCCCGTTCAAATGTTCGGCTCAATGTTTGTCGACACCGCAAAAGACGTACGCAACCTCGGAAGAGCAATAACAAAAGGCGAATCAAACGACCATGAACTCGGCAGAATGAATGATTTGGGCATGAAACTCGGAGGCGGTTTGATTGCTGCGGCATTAATGGGCTCAAAAGCAACCACCAATAAAAAATTAATGGAGCTTCTCGGGTTTGGAACATTCTTCTCCGTTATGTCATTATGGCCGAAAGTTGCAATTGACCTTCCGACATATTTAATGCACGGATTTAACCCGCATCAGAAATACATAGATTCACAAGGCAGAAAGAAACAATTCTTCCAGGATAACCAGTATCTTCCCTGGGACGTTTGGACAAAAGAAGATATAAATAAAGTTGCCGATCGTATGGGCGTTTCCAAAAACATGAAAGACAGGGAAGAATATACAAAAGAAAAAATGCGCACAATCGCCCTTCAGGGAAATACCTTGTGGATGCTCAGCGCAGGTTTTGCAACGCCTCTTGGAACTTCTCTTATTTGCAACATGATAGAAAATAAACTTGAAGTCCCGACCGCACAGGGCGACTTAAAAAGACTTGCCGCAGCAATCAAAGAAGCTTCAAACGGCGATATGATAGAAACCCTCACATCATCGGAATTGTTTAAACAACAGGATGAAAGTTTCAGACAATTAACCGACAGAATAAAAGCGGGAAAAATCACAAGACAGGAAACAATCGAAGAATTAAGCAATCTCTTCAATATAACAAACATGTCAAATGCCGACACAAAAGGATACGATTTTGTCGCAAAAAACATGCCCGATAATCAAACCGATGTAATAACGGACCTTGTGGACAGATTATTCGGCTCTAAAGAAGGTTCAAACGGAATTAAAGAAATAAGCGAAGACTTCATAACAAGAATCACCGAAGGCGAAAGCGATATTGAAGTTAAAAAAGCAAAACAGTTATTTAATGAAGCCCTGCAAAGTGCAAATGCGGAAGGTTCGACAACGGGCGAATCCGTTTTCCAAAAAGCCTGCAGCATAATAAGAAGCAGACGCGGCGAATTTTCGGGCAGCAGATGGGCAAGAAACTTAATGACCGGCAAAAACTCCGATATAATCGATTCTCTGCAGCAAAGCACGGTTATGGGAGATACGCTTGATAAAAGTATGCTAAAAACGGGCGCCGACACGCTTGAAACAATATATAAAGAAACAATTAAACCCGCACAGGCTCAAGTAAGACTGTTCGGATTAAACCTGGAAAAACTTGATCAGGTATCGGGCGTTAAATATGTAAAAACCGTTAAACAGCTTTTAAAATCATTAAATTTAAGCAACGCCGAAATTACGGCGCTCAGAAACTCGGAAGACTTCTACGGTTCATATTTGCCCGACACTCTTGCTTCGCATTTTAAGAAAATCGCATCCGATGAAAAAGCATACGATTCGACAATCGAAGCGCTAAGAAAACAGGCAGAGCAGCTTGAACAAACCACCGATAAATCAACACGCTTTAAAAAAGCATTCATGATTCTTACAAATCAAAGCGACGATACTCCTTCAAGCTGGGGCAAAATCATAAAAAATGCACTCGGCGGTTCTAAAAAAGAATCCAAAAAATTATCCGAAAGAATACAGGCGGCAAAAACAGCTCTTCAAAATAAAGATTCAAATATAAAAACATCAATCTCGGGCACTTTTGACAGTATGAGCGAAACTCTCGATACAAATCTTAAAGGCCTCGGCAAAAGCGTTGAAGAATTGTTTGAAGGCGCCGAAGGTTCAAAATTAAGTGAAACTCTCCGACAGGGATTAAGCGCAAACACAACGTCAAAAATGAGAGCAAACATAACCTCCGTAGATTCAATGATATACAGAATGCTCGGCTCGCTTGATCTTGAAAAAAGAATACAGGATTCAAAAGGCGACACGTTCATTCAAACCTGGATTGAAAACGCCAAAAAATACGGATACGAAGGCAGATTTACAACAATTGACGATTCCAACAAAGACGAATTTTTAAATCTCTGCAGAAAGATTTCATGGCAGTCCACTTACGGCGATGCAATGAATAAATTCCATCTCGACGGCAACGGAAACGGATACAGAGCATTAATAGAAACAATATTCCCCGATATGAGCAATTTGGGCGATGATGTTTCAAACTGGAACAGATGTATTAAAGATATCGCTCTGAATTCGGAATGCATTCCCTACCCGCAGCTTGAAACGGAAAGAAAACAATTGCTTCACAGCATTAAATACAATCAAATGGGACAATCCACACTGGATGCAATCAAAAATCAGGTTGAACAGGCATACAACAACAAAACCTGGATGAAAGTATTCGGCGGTCTTGCAATCGGAGTTGCAGCGGTAACATTTATATCACAGCTGTTCTTCGGAAAAGTAAAAGACGAACATTTATACGGTAAAGATACGTTTGAGGGCGGAAACACAAATGTCAATAAACAGTAACGTACAATTTAATCCTTATATGCAAATGCCATACGGATATCCTTATCCGCAGGCTCAAAGTGCGGCACCTCAAATGCAGCCTTATACACCTGCCGCACCTGTATATTCAATGCCCAACACTTCTGTTTATGCGCCGGCCGCAAATAATGCCGCACAAAACCAGCCCAAAATAAGCGATTTATTAAGAAATTATTTAACCTCGGCAGGCAAAGACGTAAACAAAGCCGGCGAAGTTATGGCAGCGGGCTTGAACACTTCTTCAAATGCTCCCGTTTGGCATAACAACCTTAAAGACAACTTAAGGCGCGGAAAAGCCAATATAATGGCTGTTATCCCGAGAACCATGAGTGCCAAAGACACCGACGGCAACGCTCTTATACAAGACGGCGAAGTAAGAGGCAACTTTGTGAACGCAATCGAAAGGCTTGACGAATTAAAAGAAATGGGAATAAATACTCTTCATATTCTTCCCATTCACCCGACAGGCAAGACCAAGGCAATGGGCACCGCGGGTTCACTCTATGCGCCCGATGATTTTCTCTCAATCGATCCCAATTTAAAAGACCCCAACACGGAAGGTTCCGTTGAAGAACAATGCAAAAACTTTATTAACGAATGCCATAAAAGAGGGATTTCCGTTATGCTCGACCTCCCCAGCTGCGCAAGCGTAGACTTTGCAAAAAGACATCCCGAATTAATGGCATACGAAAAAGACGGATCCGATAAAACCCCGGGCGGCTGGCAGGATATCAGAATGTTCAGAGTATTTGACGATGAAGCAACAAGAAAATTAAATCCTCATCTTCTTGAGCTCCATAAAAAATATGTAGATATGTGTATAGATTTGGGCTTTGACGGCATAAGGGCAGACGTCGGCAGGGCAAAACCCGCCGAATTCTGGGATATTATTATTCCTTATTCCAGAACCAAAGACCCCGACTTCGGCTGGCTTGCAGAAACATATACTTATGAAGATGCTTCTCCGCAATTAAATATGCCGCATGACAGACCGATTGAATTGTTAAAAGCGGGCTTTGACGCATACTACGGTCAATATCACATTTTTGACCAGTGGACGGACGCATCCGACTTAAGAAATTATTTAAACGAACAAATTGATATGCAAAAAAGCTTTAACGATAAAGAACCGAGAACGCTAATCGGCTCTTTCTCGACCCATGATGACCAGAGCCCCATGTTCTACGGCGGCTCACCCTGGGTTCAATTTACGAGCATTTTGCAATCGACTCTTCCTTTATGCAACCCCTACTTTGTAGACGGTGTTCAATCGGGCGATTATTATTTATATCCTTATGAACATGCATACGCACCCGACACGCAAACCGATACGCACGAATGCACGGTTCATAAAGGCAGAATAGATATCTTTAACCCCTCAAGAAAACCGGGCGGAAACAACCCCGAAATCGGAAAACAAATGGCAAATATGCTGAACTTGAGAAACAATGAATATAACGACGTTATCACAAAAGGTTCGATATGCTGGCTTAAACCCGAACCCGATAACGACCAGATTATTGCATTTGCAAGACAATACGGAAACAAAACGCTTCTTGTAGTAGGCAACAGAAACATTAACCACAGAACAAGCGCAACGCTTAAACTCAAAGACATAAAAGAAAATCAGGAACTTAAAGATTTAACTCTGCCCTATGGAGAAAAAAGCTACTTCCAAACTTCAGACGGTGAATTAAAATTAGATCTTGCACCGTCAAGAATCCACGTATTTGAGATAAACGCACCAAACATCGAACAGGATTCGTTTGATGTGTCCAAATTCGTAAACGGAATGTACACAAAAGTAAAATAGCACAATTTAAACCCTAAAGTTTTATTTAAAAAGAACGATATAGACAATATAGGGCAGGTTTAAAAGGAAACTAAGGAGCACTATCTCGTGAACATATCATCAATAAATAATTCCGGCAATGTAAATCCGTATAAAAACGTCAATTTTACGGGACAAAAAAAATTAAAAAATGATATGGGCGACACCGTATTACAGCTGACGGTTCCTCCTCACATACAATTAGATGAGGGCGAACAGCTCGGAATTGAGCTTGTAAGCATGATTAACGAAAACAAAGAAGGCAAATACGGCTGGAGAATAGATTCCGATTATCCCGTAAGAATAGAAACGGACGAAGAATTTAAAAAGGGCAAAAAAACATACTTTAACATAAATTTAAAAGATTACTGGTTTGATAATGCCGGAGAATTCGGCTACAGATTCATAGTAACCGACGCACAAGGCAACATCAAACGTGCATTTGACGACGGCATCGGCACAACCGCAATTTCAAAAGACAACAAAAAATACACCGTTGTTTCAACCCGTCAGGGCGTGCAGCATCCTAAGGGCGCAATGGAACACATTGTATCCGATTCGTACGGCGTTATGAAAAATACATCATCCAAAAGCAAAACAAAAAGCAAAAATGACGATACACTGCCTCCGATGACAAAAGAAGAAGCGGAAAAATTCGTAAGAACGCATTTTAATAAAGCGGGCGGCACCATACAAAATATTACCGACGAAATAAAAGAAGGCGGAGAGCTTTCAAATTACGGTTACATAATGACAACGCCCTTAATCGGCGGCGGCAAAGTTTCATACCACGGATACCACCCCGAAAACCACTTTGCAATAACGGAAAATACCGGCACTAAAAAAGATTTTATGGACCTTCAGACAACCTGCTTTGATTCCGGCATCGGATACACTCTTGACGGTGCATTCACATCTCAGGGTTACGAAGGCATACAATTAAACCATGCGCTGAAATGGAAAGATTCACCCTTTAAAGATTGGTTTAAAGTATCAAAAGATAATGACGGCAAAGTTAATTTCAAACTTGCGGTGCTTCCCGATTCCGACAACAAATATACGGGAATAAGAATAGTAAACCCTTCGGGAGTTGAAGGAGTACCGTACGATTCAAACAAACCGTCATATATACAATTTTACGATACAAGACTGGCATCGGAAAGACAATTAAGCGATTCAACAAAACTGATTGACGCTTATGATATTAAAAACACCGATGATCCTTATGAAATTACGACTCATCAGGATGCGGTTCTTCCTTATTATTTTGAAATTAATCCCGATCAAAAACCTTTCAGGGGAAAAACAAATATAACATTTGAAGAACTGCAAAAATTAAACGAACTTCATGAAATAAAATCACCCGACGGCACTCCGTATCAATTTATAAGAAAAGGACAGCAGGGCGGTTTTACCGGCTGGGACGGCAACGTTGACCTTGTAAAAATGAATTTATCCCAGCACAACGGAACAAAAGCCGAAAAAGAAGGCTCAAATCAGGCAAAAAATTATATGTATAAAGTTGCAAGATACTGGACACAGGAAACCAGAAATGCAATTATGATGCATATTATAGACGATATACAGGCAAACGGAAAAACCGATAAAGAAGGCAGATTAAAACGCTTAAGCCCGTATTTTACCGAAATAGAAAACAAATACAATCTTGAAAGCGGCATTTTATCAAGAATATATGCCAACATAGAAGAAGAAAGCGAAAAACTCGAAGCAAAAAGAAGACACAATTCCAATGAAAAGGT
>DVJH01000072.1 GCA_018710795.1 Candidatus Galligastranaerophilus gallistercoris
CTGCCCCCGATTGCGGCCTGAATTGCAACTTCAAACATCTGGCGGGGGATAATTTCTTTTAGTTTTGTCGCAAGTTTTTGACCTATATTATAGGCAGAATCTTTATGACATATAACAGACAATGCATCCACGGGTTCTCCCGCAAGTAATATATCCATTTTAACAAGGTCCGATTTTTTGTATGAATGAAATTCATAATCAAGGCTTGCGTATCCTTTGGTTCTCGATTTTAATTGGTCGTAAAAATCGGTTATAACTTCAGATAAGGGGATGTGGTATTCAAGATTTACCCTTATGTCATCAATATATTGCATATTGATAAAATCGCCCCTTTTTGATTTGCATAAATCCATAAGCGCCCCGACATATTCTCTCGGGGTGAATAAGTTAACCCTTACATAAGGTTCTTCGATATATTCTCTAAACTGCGGATCGGGGAGGTTGGTCGGGTTATCGATTTCAACCATCGTGCCGTCCGTTTTATAAACTTTATAAATAACGCTGGGTGCCGTCGTGATAAGATTAAGGTTGTATTCCCTCTCCAGTCTTTCCTGCGCTATTTCCATATGCAGCATACCGAGAAAACCGCATCTGAAACCAAACCCTAAAGCGGATGAAGTTTCCGGTTCAAAAGTTATGCTTGAATCGTTTAATTTTAATTTTTCGAGCGCCTCTTTTAAGTCATGATACTGGTCGTTGTCAACGGGGTATAGCCCCGAAAATACCATGGGTTTTGCTTCTTTATAACCTTCAAGAGGTTCATCCGCGGGGTTATCTGCGTTTGTTACCGTATCTCCCACAAATCTTGTTATTTCTTTGATTGAACCTGCAAAATAGCCTACTTCGCCTGTTTTCAGTTCCTTAACGGGATTTCTTAAGGGGTTTAAAAACCCTAACTCGACAACTTCAAATTTTTTGCCCGTTGCCATAAATTTAATGTTGTCGCCGAGTTTTATTGACCCGTCCATAACCTTGAAAAAGCAAATTGTACCCAAATATTGGTCATAGGCGCTGTCAAAAACAAGCGCTCTTAAAGGTTTATCCGATGTATCGGGCGGCGGCGGGATATATTTTACCACCGCTTCAAGGACATCTTCAATTCCCGTTCCTTCTTTTGCGCTTACGGGAATTGCATGGCTTGCATCAATCCCCAGGACATCTTTGATTTCTTTTTTGACCCGTTCAACGTCGGCTGAAGGCAGGTCTATTTTATTTATGACGGGGATAATCTCTAAATTCTGCTCAATTGCAAGATAAACATTTGCTAACGTCTGCGCTTCAACGCCCTGTGTGGCGTCAACTATCAAAAGCGCCCCTTCGCATGCGGCAAGGGACCTTGAAACTTCGTAAGAAAAATCCACATGACCGGGGGTATCTATCAGATTTAATATGTAATCTTTTCCGTCATGGGCTCTGTAGTTCATCTTTGCGGCGTTTAATTTAATCGTAATGCCGCGCTCACGCTCAATATCCATGGTATCCAAAAGTTGATCCTGCATATCTCTTTTATCGACGGTTCCCGTTTTTTCAAGGAGCCTGTCCGCAAGAGTGGATTTGCCATGGTCAATATGGGCAATAATACTGAAATTTCTTATGTTTTCAATATACTTCATATGAAAAGTATATTATAAAAAAATTTAATTTTACTATTTGTTTTGATTTAATTTTTCGTCAAGCTGTACTTTTCTCATTTTTGCGTTGAAATCATTTACGGCCGAACTTTTGCCCAATGAAAAACCTGCAAGCGCATTGTATCTGATTGCGCTGTTTTGGTCTTTTCCAAGGGGGTTTGTCTGTGCTACGGTTGAAGTGTACCCTTGAATTGCGCTTGTTTTTGCGGTTTCATTTTCAAATGCTTTGTTTACCGCAGGCTGTTCAAACGCCCTTGATGTTAATACAAAACTTGATTTTACTAAGCTCTCTGTTGACATCTTTTTCCTCGTGGTTGTTTGGTTATTACTTTATCTCTCATATATATAAAAACTATATACTCAAAAAAAGTGCTTTTTACCCCCTGAAATTGTAAACAATTCTTAACACATTATTTTGCGCTATTGTTAAAATTTGCAAGTTTCTTTTGATTACGGAAGGATTTCTTTGTATAATGGTTTTAATAAATTTTAGCCGGGTTTAATTAAAGTGAATCAGCTTGCAAATATTTCCGATATTTTAAACGATGCCGTCTTTGATACGGCAAATTATAAAAATTCAATTAAAAAAGCGGTTGCTTTTTCTTTTTGGAAAAATGCCGCGGGCGCCAAATTTGCGGGTTTTTCCCTTCCTTATGACATTAAAGGAAAAACACTTATGGTTGCGGTTAAAAATCCGCAGGTTATGCAGGAATTATTGTTTTATAAGGCGGAACTTACCGCTAAGCTAAAAGATTATTTTCTTCCTTTGGATATTCTTATTGAAGATATCAGATTTGATTACAAGGTTTGGAACCGCTATACTTCCAAAAACATTCTTGAAGGTGCAGACAACCCTGATTATTATGAAGAAGATGATATCAATTCGGTTGTTTTGAACCGTTTTGAAAGGGATGAAATTTTAAAAGTAACGGATTCTATTTCAAAATTGACATTTTTGGATGATAAACTGAAAGAAAAATATGAAAAAAATATTATAAATTCACTTAAGGTTAAAAAACTGAGAAACGGCGAGGGGGCAAAAGGAAGTGTCTGATAAAGAAAATAAAGTTCTTTCTTTCGGCAAAAAACCGAAACAGGAAAAAAAGACGGAAAATATAGAATACTGCAGTTTTTGCAAACGCCCGAACACGGAAGTCCCCAAAATGGTAAAAGGCCCCGATGTCAACATTTGTTCGGAATGCACTTTGATTGCCGTACAATATCTTATTTTGCAAGACGGCGTCTTATCAAAAGAAGCGCAAAAAATTCTTGATTTATTCTGGGGGATGAAAAAATAAATGAGCCTGAACAAGTTTGAACAAAAGGCTCTTGTCTTTAAATGCATTGATAAAATCAGGTTTTTAAACGCCGTTGATGAAAAAATATTAATAGAAACGCTTGATGAAATAAAAGCAATAAAAGATGCCGATTTTGATTTTATTTCAAGGCTTTTAATCAAAGAAATAAATCCCGATTATCAAAAAGCTGGCACGGCATTGTTTTATATGGCCGATTATTTGTCGCCGGAGAGCACAAAGGATTATGTTTTAAACGAATTGAATTCTTCAAGGGTTTCCGATAATAAAAAAATATTTCTTATTAATATGCTCAGTGCAAACGGAGTAAAAATCCCGCCAGAGGAATTGGATATATATTTAAACAATCCGGATGAAGCAATTAATTTTGAAACAAAAAAGTTTTTAGACGGCGCCAAGGTTGACCCCGACCAGCAGATTGATTTTTTGGATTTTTATTTTTCTTCTTCCGAATTGGAAAGAAAAGAACTTTTAAATTCAATTACAAACGATTTTTCGGGAGACAGACTCATTAATGTTTTATCGCCTCTGCTGCTTACGGTTGATGATGTGCAAACCATATCATATTGCCTTGACATAACCGAGAGAACACAATCTTTAATGTGTGTTAAACCTCTTATGTATCTTTCATTGTATAAAGGTTCTTCAAAAATTGCCAAAAGAGCGGCTAAAATTTTAAGAAAGATGGAGATGAAAGGAATTTATGATTCCGATAAACTTTATGAATTTTATCGAAATCTTATGTCGGATTTTGATGAGCCTGTTTGCAAAGTTACGTTCCCTGACGGCAATTCAAACTTTTCCATGGTTATTTCAAGAAAAACAAAACAAGGCGCTTATTATGTTTTGTTTGCAGCTTTAAATATTACGCTCGGGCCGTTTTCTTGTTTCGGGTTTTCTTCGCTTTCAAAAAGCGAATATGAAACCGTTTTGAAAAGATTTTTCGGTGATTACAGACAAATCGTACTCCCCCCTTCGGATGCAAAAAGAATTTTATTTGATTTAACAAAAAAAAGAATCAGTTTAAATAAAATTATCCCCTATGAATTTTATTGCTGGGAAAGACTTACGGATGACATAAAACCTTCAGAATTGTCTTTGGGCGAACTTTTGATTGAAGGATTAAAAGAACATAAAATTGACGATAAAGAAAAAAAACTGATTTATAATTCGCCTTTTGTTCAAAACTGGTTTTACAGATATTCCAAAAATAATTCAAGTTTTTCTTGTTTGATTGATAAAATTTCTTATCTGAATGAAAACAATGTTGCAAAAATGGATGAATATGTCGCCGATGCCGCAAAAGATGATTCTATTGTTTCCAATTTAAAATTAAGAATTTTATATCTTTCTTATTTTTTAAAAACCGGCGGCTATAATGATTTAGCCGATATATTTTATTCATTGTTTCAAGACGAAGCAAGTATGATTGAATTTGCATCAAACGTATTAAAAAGAAGCATTTATGAATATATGCTCGTTTTAAGGCTTCCTAAAGGTGCTTCCAAAAGCGATATTTTTAAATCGGTTAAAAAATCGGATAAGCCCGTTTTTAATCCGAAAAATTTTATTCACTATATTGAGAAAAACTGGGTTGAATAATGGAATTGAAACAAAGAATTTTAGGACTTGATGTCGGTGATAAAAGAATAGGTGTTGCGGTGAGCGACCCTTTCGGGCTTTTTGCAAGCGAAGTATGCGTAATAGAGAGGATTAATGATAAAAAGGCTCTTGAAGATATCGAAAAATATTGTAAAATGTACGATATAAAAAAAATCGCAGTCGGGCTTCCGTATAATATGGACGGAACAAAAGGCGCGCAGGCAGAAAAAACGATTAAATTTATCGAGAATTT
>DVJH01000073.1 GCA_018710795.1 Candidatus Galligastranaerophilus gallistercoris
TAAAACTTCTTCCCCGGATTTAAAATCGGGCTACAGAAAAATGCAGGATAATATGAACGTTATTGAAGAATTTCTTGTATCAAACGGTGTTGATAAAAAAGATATCGCTTTTGGCTTAATTTCAAACTATGAAGTTTATAAAAGAATCGGAAACTATACGACAAACGATATTGATTTTTACAGATTTAATGCGGAAGTAAAAGTAACTTCAAAAAATGTTCCGTTGATTACCGAACTTTCCAAAAAAATGAGCGGTCTTGTCGAAAAAAATATAGACATAGCTTATTCAAACGTACAATACTATGTTTCAAACATTGATGACATCAAAATAAAAATGGTCGGCGAAGCAACCAAAAATGCAAAACAAAGAGCAGAATCCATGGTTCAAAGCACAAACGATAAAATCGGCTCCCTTAATTCCGCAAGAATGGGCGTATTTCAAATTGTACCCGTTAATTCGACCGAAGTATCGGATTACGGCATAAATGATATAACCTCAATCGAAAAAAAGGTTGTAGCGGTTGTAAATGCAACGTTTACGGTAAAATAATTCTACCTTTATACAATATTTTTAAACCTTATCAGGCAATGAAAAATTAATTTTAATGCATTATCTTTAAGTTAAGAGTGGATGCATTGAAATGAAAAAACTCCATAAGGCAAAAAAAATTAATTTTAAAAAAGAATATGCAAAAAAATATCTTTTAAAGTATATTAAAGAATTGAAGGTGCATTTTGACCTGTCGGATAATGAAATAAGAGATATTATTAAACAGGCATATTATTCAAACAGTCTGTATAACGTATTTGTTAATAGATTGATGGAGCTTTTCAAATAAATGATTATAAAAAAATTCATACCCGAAGAATTTGCGGCGAATAATTATCTCGTTTATAACGAAGATACAAAAAATGCGGTTCTTTTTGATTGCGCGGGTTCATTCGATAAAATTACAAAATTTATTGAAGAAAATAAACTCAATCTCGAAAAAATCATAATAACCCATATACATTTTGACCATGTGATGGATTGCGCGGCATTTAAAAAGAAATTTAAAAACGTTAAAATTTTAATTCCTTCGCTTGATAAGCCTTTGTTTGACAATCTTACGATGCAATGCGATTTATTTGGTGTCAGAAGAGTGGAACCTTTTGTTGCGGATGAATTTATTGACGAAAATTCAAAAATTTATCTTGACGATATTGAAATTAAAACAATTTCAACCCCGGGGCATTCTAAGGGTTCAAGCTGTTATTTAATTAATGATAATTTAATTTCGGGTGATACATTATTTTATGAAGAAATAGGAAGGTGCGACCTTCCGACCGGTTCTTTTTCGGATATTGCCCGCTCGATAAAAGAAAAACTGTTTTTGCTTGATGATAATGTTAAAGTTTTTACGGGGCATGGCGATAATACAACTATAGGTCATGAAAAAGAATATAACGCATATTTCGGAAAAAAAGCACATTTGTTGGGGTAAAAAGGATATTTTTATGGAAAAGACAATCAATGAACTTTTTGATGAGGCAAAAAACGTCAGTAAAAATTCATATTCTCCGTATTCAAAATTTCCCGTCGGCGCCTGTGCGCTTTTTGAAAACGGCAAAAAATATTACGGCGTCAATGTTGAAAACGTGAGCTACGGGCTTACTTTATGCGCCGAGAGAAACGCGCTTTCAAACGCAATAACTCAGGGTGAAACTTCGGGGCTTGTCGCAATTGCGATTTATTCCCCGAAACAAAAAATGTGCGTGCCGTGTGGTGCTTGTCTTCAATGGATGGCGGAATTCAGACGCGAGAATAAAGATGTTACCATTATTCTTGAAAATGATGACGGCATGGCTGTAACACATGTTTTGAGCGAATTTTTACCCTATAACTTTAAATTTGATAAATAACGCTTTTTTAAATAAAAAAAGGGCTGTTTTCCATATTAAAACAGCCTTTTAATTTATTCTTCCTGTAAAATTTGTTGAATTTCGACGTCGGGTTTTCCCAAAACTCTTACTAATTCTAAAACCGACGCTTTCATCTGGCATTTTTGAGAGGATTTATTAAAAAAGTCGGTGTAAAAACAACCTTCACAGTTGCATCCTCTTTTATAGCATTCAATTGCGGTGGTGGTCCATCTTCTAACTGCAACCGCACGTCCAAAATCTCTACTTTTAAGCACTTTTAATACTACTCCCCGATACCTACGCAAAATTCTATATTGACCGCCTGTAAAAAGCTTATCAATATTGAATTTAATACTATTATAACTTTTAAGAGGCGCAATACAAGTGTATTTTCGCCAATTATTAACATCATGTAACAAAGTTGAATACGCTTAATTGGCGTCATTATTGAGCTTCGGGGTAATCGCAATTTGGCATTTGGCATGGGTTTCCATGTTTTAATACATGCAAAATCCATGATTGGCGCATGTTTCCATGATTTGATAATATCCCCGTTTTGGTAAAGAATTGTAAATATTGACAAAAATTCCATGCCTCATAGGGCATGGACACAAAAAAACATTATAATATTTAATATGTTTATTGATTGTCCGAACATACAAATTGCGCACTATCAGACGATAGATGAAGTTTTGCCTTATAAGCAGTACAAAGCGGGCACAAAAGATAAAGACAAGCCCGTGTATCAAAATCCGCTTGAATCTTCTTCCAATCCCGTTTTGACGCTTGAATTCGATATTTTAAACAAAGACGGTTTCGGGCTGAAAAGGGGCTATTATGAGATTGCGACAAACCCCGAATTTACCTTTTTAATGTTTGTCCAGCAGGGAAAAATCAAAGCAAAAATTCCCGTTATAAAGCATGAATTAATTAATGAATACGGAAGCGATTTTGAATGGGGAGATGATACCGATAAAGAAACTCCCAATAACGCTTCAAAAGATTTAACGACGGGTATTATGGTTTCATCAAAGAAAATTATGACCAAAATTTATTCCGAAAAAGAATTAAAACGCCGACAAAAAAAATATAAAAAAGGAATGGATCCTTCTTTATATTTCCACGCAAAAACCTATATCGAATACGACAAAGAATTAAACTTGTATAAAGTGGTCTGGGAAAAATATAATACAAGATTAACCGCAGTTATGAAAATTCCCGAAGATTACGGCTACTAGCTTTTTTACATAAATGTAACGAAATGTAACAAAACTCATCCTTTTTGAAATTCTATACTTTATATATACTTTATATATATACAAGGACGAAGTAAAAAGGATAGATAATATGGCAGTTGCACCTACAGACAGCATAGATAAAAAGTTAGCAAAACTTTATGCACAAAAAACTACCGTTAATCTCGATTCTAAATCAACTTTAACTCCCGAAGAATTTTGGAGCTCAATGAGTATCATTGCAATGAACAACAAAGCGGTAATTAACTTCAGAACCAGATAAAAAGGTGCAATTGATTTTATAATAGAACGATGGAATATGGAGTATAAAAAAGACTTTTTCATTTTAGAAAAAGTCTTTTTTAATGTTAAAAATTCTTATTTATCATATGACAATGTGTCATAAACTTTTGCAACTATTTTCCATTCGCCGTTAATTTTATTCATTATAAGTAAATCCGTAAATTTATACCCGTGCCAGTTATCTTCAATTACTCTGACGGCTGCTATTGTTTTTTCAAGAGTAATTACATCAACTCTTGCAACATAATCGTCTCCGCAGGCTCCCATTTTATCAATAGTGTCATAAAACCCTTGAATTGAACCCGATTGGTATTCCTTCTCGTTTAATTGACCGTAAAAATTTGCTTTTTCGTAAAAATACGGTTTAACAATTTTGCTGTCTCCGTTTTTAACCGCTTCAATAAATTTTCTTGCAAGGTTTTCAACCGCATCAAATTCTTCTATTTGTTCTCTCATTTTAAATCCCTTTCTTTTTTATATTTATTATGTTAAGTTGTCAGGGTAATTTATTCAAGTACGGATAAAAAGGTAACCGTATATAAAGGCGGCATAGCATGACCATTAAAGAAAAAGACTGCTTAAAAGAGGTCGAAAGTTTTGATAAAACGGGGTTTAATTATACGCTTTCTCTTGTGAGCGGAAAATATAAACTGACCGTTTTATACGCTATATACAGACACAAAATCATAAGATTTAACAAACTTCAAAAATATTTGAATATGGTATCGCATAAAACCCTTAGCGGGGTTTTAAAAGAACTTGAAAAAGATAATTTAATTATAAGAAAAGAATATCCCCAAATTCCGCCCAAGGTTGAATATTCGCTTTCAAAAAGAGGCGAATCTTTTATTCCGGTTTTATACGCACTTTGTGAATGGGGCGAAAACAATAAAGAGCCGTAAAATTTTTTGAATTTTATATATTTCAGATAAATATTTGAGCGCATATATGCAATAAAACATTTGGCAGATATGCCCGTTTTCGCTGATATGATTTCAGATGTCCGCATATTTGGATAATTTATAAATCAAATGTGTCATCTTTTTATTTCTGACATTTTTTACAAATTCGCCGCAAATTTTTGCGTTCAAATTCTCGGCAACTTTGCGGGACGAGAAATTATCGGGGCGAATTTCAAAAATAACTTCATCCAAATTTAAAGTATTAAAAGCATAATCTTTAAGCGCCCCGGCCGCTTCCGTTGCATATCCTTTATGCCAATACTCTTTTTTTAAAATATAGCCGATTTCATAATGTTGTCTGCCTTCAATTGTATCAGGTTTCAATGCA
>DVJH01000074.1 GCA_018710795.1 Candidatus Galligastranaerophilus gallistercoris
CGGCAAGAAAGTTGGAATAATTTGAAAATCGCATCAAACCGTCTAATAAGGGAATTTTTAAAACGATTCTGTCTACCACTTTTTTTGTAACTTCGTTTTTAAATATAAAGACAATGGCACCTATTACAACGGCAAAGGAAAGTAAAATTACCCACCAGAATTCCTGAATAAAATGCCCCGCGTCAATACAAAATCTTGTAACGGCGGGAAGTTTTCCGCCCAAGCTGTCAAACATTGATTCAAATGCGGGGAATACAAACGCAAGCATGATTAATACAACAACACACGCGAGCAAAATAACGAAAACAGGGTATATCAAAGCTCCGATTACCCTTCCTTTAATGGAAGCCTGCTTTTTTAAAAGGTCAAGCATACGCCCCAGAGTTACGTCCAATTCACCGGCGTCTTCGCCGGCTCTTGTAAGCCCGGAATATACCCTCCCAAATGCTTTTCTGTTTCTCTCTAGAGTTTCTGCAAGCGTTGCACCGTTTACAATCTGCTGTTTCAGGACATGACAAACCTTTTTAACGTTTTTGGTTTCGGCATTTTCTTCCATAAAAGCAAGTGTTTCAATAATCGGAATACCTGTTGAAGTCAATATTTGCAATGTGGAAGTAAAATCTATTTTATCTTTCAGAGGCAAAGAAGGAAGTTCGTTTCTTTTTGCCTGTGCACGTTTTTCTTTGGCGGTAAAGTCCGTATCCTCGGTTATTTTAACGGGATTCAGGCCCAATTTTCTAATCTGCGCCCTTGCAGCTTTAAGATCGGGAGCATCAACTTTTCCCTTGACCGTGCTTTTATTATTTTTCATTGCAATATAATTAAAACTCGGCATTATTCACCAACCAATCCTAAAACTCTGACAAACTCATCTATAGTGGTTTCACCTTCGACTATATGTTTTATGCAGGATTCAACAAGGGTTCTCATCCCGTTTGCAACCGCATGTTCTTCAATTTCGATATCATGTGCATGCTGTGCTATAAGTTTTTTTATTTCCTTTGTAACAACAAGAATTTCTAACACGGCAAGCCTGCCTTTGTATCCCGTTCCGCCGCATGCGGGGCACCCGACTGCCCTGTATATGGTTGTTTCCTGCATTTTTTTAATGCGCTCGGGGTCTGTTAAAATTTTCTTTGCTTCTTCTTCTGAGGGCATATAAGGTTCTTTGCAATCCGGGCAAAGTCTTTTTACGAGCCTCTGGGCAAGAACGCCGTTCAATGTTGAAGAAATGAGGTAATCTTTTGCGCCCATTTCAATAAGCCTTGTAACGGTAGCTGCGGCAGAATTGGTGTGAATCGTGGACAATACAAAGTGCCCCGTGAGTGAAGCCGAAATTGCAACTTCCAGTGTTTCATAATCACGGATTTCACCGACAAGTATAACATCGGGGTCCTGCCTCAAAATCGCTCTCATACAATTTGCAAAAGTAATTCCCGCCTTCGGGTTAACTGCAGACTGATTGACACCGTCCAGCCTGATTTCGACAGGGTCTTCAATTGTAGTAATATTTGTATCGGGCGAGTTCATTGTTTTTAAAAGAGCGTACAGCGTCGTTGTTTTACCTGAACCTGTAGGCCCTGAAGTTAAAACTATTCCGTTTGGAGCAGAGATTAAATATTTAATTTTTTCTATGTCATCAGGGAATGCGCCCACAATTTTAATGTCTTTAGTGTAGCTTGCTTCCGCTCTCATTGAAGGAGCAAGAATTCTTATAACGATTTTTTCTTTTCCGTTAACGGGAAGCGTATTTATACGAAAATCATAAGACTGCTGGTTATATTTAATCGTAAAGTTACCGTCCTGCGGGCGGCGGTGTTCCGCGATATTCATCTTGGCAAGCACTTTAAACCTTGAAACAATGGAGCTTTCAAGATGAGCGGGAATTTTTACGACTTCAACAAGTGTACCGTCAATACGATACCTTGTAATATACCCGTCCAGTCTGGGTTCAATATGAATATCGGATGCTCTTGAATCAATTGCCTGCGTTACAATCATATTGGCATATTTAGCGGCATCGGATGAGATGTCATCGATATCGGATTGAACTTTTTGCCACAATGTCTGCTCGGCAGCACCCTGCGCATCGACAGATGCTGCAAATTCTTCGGTCAGCGCTTCAAGAGCCGTTTTTTCTTTTTTATAAGTCGCCTGCTGTTTCTTTTGCTCCTGTTTTGGTTCTTCTTTATTTCCGTAATATTGTTCAACGTATCTTTCATATTCAAGAGAAGTAACCATTAAAACGGCAGGCTTTAGCCCTGTCATTCCTATTATCTGGTTAATGGTGTCCGTATCTTTGGGGTTTACCATACCGACGGTCAAAGTCTTTGAATTGTATGATAAAGGAATAACTTTATGTTCTCTTACAAAATCATCCGATAAACACGCAATTGAATCGGGAAGCGAAGCAAGCTGGTCCTCGGAAACTACACTTACCTGCATTTGAGCGGCAAGTGCGTCTTTTAATTGTTTAATCGTAACAAGCCCCATTTTAACAAGGGTTGAACCCAGAGGCAGCCCCGTTTTTTTTGATTCGGCAAGCGCTTTATCAACCTGTTCTTGAGTAATAAGTTTTTCTTCAACAAGAATTTGTCCGATTTTTTTTGTTTCGGGTGATTTTACTTTTGAAATATCGCCCATAACCGTGGCAGGCGGAGCATCGGGGTTATCAATAATTTGAACGTCCGGTTCTTTGACGGGCGGTAAAGATTTTTTAGTATCTGTCTTTTTTAAAATATTTTCAAGAAGCAGCGTAAAATTGGAAGGTGAAATTGAAATAAATTCAACTCCCCCTACCGACTCTTTTTGTTTTACAAAACTTGAAACCTTTGTTTTATCGCCGTCTTGAGATATGACAACATAGATAGAGCTGTTTTGAATAACAACCGGCACAAAGTGCAGTTCTTCAAATTTTGTTTGTTCAAATCGCTTTACCAGTTCAAAATCTATTTTATGTAGAAGTTTTGATAAGTATTCATTGTTCATTTGTTTGAATTGTTCGGTTTAAAAACCCTACAGGTTTTCCATAGCCGATTTTTGTTTGATACTGTCTATTTGTTCTTTTGAATATACTATGTGAGGCGTAATTAATATAACCAATTCTTCTTTTGAAATCGTATTTTGAGATTGTCTGAAGAATGCACCTACAATCGGAAGATCTCCTAAGATAGGAATCTTAAGAACCGATTGTCTTTCATCTTCCTGAATGAGCCCTGCAAGAACGAGTGTTTCGCCGTCTTTAACTCTGACATTGTTTAATTCAAGGTTTCTTCTTGTAAGAAGCGTATATTCACCGCCCGCAGCAGTTTCTCTGATTGTTGAATAATCAGGCTTTAAGTTCATAACAACATATCCGTCGGGAGATATAAAAGGGGTAATTTCAACTTTTATACCCTGATCGCTTGCGATTTCATAAATTCTGTTTGAAATCGGAGCAAGACCCGTGTTATTAAATTCTTCTCTGATTGATTTAACGTAATCCGATGTAAGGTCAATTACCGATTTTTGACCGTTTGTTACCATAACTTTAGGACTTGCAAGAACTCTGCCTTTGCCGTTTTGGATTAAATAGCTGAGCTGTAATACAATAGGACCCCAGCCATGGTATCTGTTAATTGTATATTGAGGTTCGCCGTTTTCATCGACATAAGTCCACTGCTCGCCGTTAAAGAATGTCGGGTTCCAGGGGTTCGTCTGAAAACCTGCCGAATCAAACTGGAAGCTGCCTATGGGAGACCAGATTCTCCATTCGTTGTTAAACTGTTTTGAACCTGTTTCGGACAATTGAATCATTGACAATTCAATATATGCCATCGGCTGTTTTTTATCATGAAGCTTAATAAAGCTTTCAATCATCTTAACCTGTTCTCTTGAACCGCCGTATGTGGCAACCGTTCCGAGTTCGGGGAAAAAGGCAACCGTTAAGGGGTTAGAAACGTAATTTTCAAGATCCCCCGAGAGTGATTCGTCTTTATTAATCGTACCGTTTTGCTCGCCGACTACACAAACCGCATAACCGCCGCCCAACGTAATTTCATCTTCGCTGCTGCTTGAACTTCTCTGTTCCGTATTAACCGTAACTCCCTGATCGGAACCGCCTTCCGATTTATCGGACAATATAGTATCGCATATTGTTGATGCCATTTCCTGAGGAGAGATGTGGTTAACGGGAAATACGTTCATCATAGGCTTAACATCAAGCTTTTCCAATATTTTGCTTGCAAGTGCTTCATCTTGATCCGTTCCGAATATCATAAGTTCGTTTTTATTGGCATTAACCGCAACAATCGGCTCCGATGAAACACCCTGATATTTGCCGTTGAATACGTTGGCGTTTAAAAAGTCCGCAATCGATTGAGCGTTAACGTATTTAACGGGAAGCGTAATAAAATTTTGTCTTGCATAGCTTAATTCTTTCGCACCAGCTTTTGAAGCAACGATTATGTTGTTATCCTGTTTAACGTATGTTAATTCGCATGCATCAAGCACAAATTCAAGCGCGGTATTAATTGAGACATCTTTTAAATCAAGAGTAACATACCCTCTTGCAGAGTTATGAAAAACGATATTCAAATTTGCTTTATCCGCGAACATTCTTAAAACCTGAATAACATCAGCGTTTCTTAAAGATAAGGAAACTTTTTTGCCGTCGCTTGCAATTTGAATGTTGCCGGTCAATCTGGTTGAAGAAGGAACGCTTATAGCTTCGGGGCTTGAAGCGTCGATAACGTATGTTTCTTCCTCTTCGGTATTTGAATTTACACCGGCGTTTTCGCCTACAACAGAAATGCCGTTCGCATCAAGTGCCAGTTTTTGGTTATCGGCAAAACCCGCCCAGGCACATTGAATAATTGACGCTGCAAGTGCAATCGTCATCGTTGCGTGTAAAAAACCTTTCTTTCTGTTTGTCTGCATTTTATAAACTCCTGATTATTTTTTATTTAGTACTTATTTGAATGTCATTTGCCGAAATATACTGCCTGTTGTTTCCTTCCATAAACATTTGATTGTTTTTGGGTATATAATCTTCCGTTTTAAAAGTTTCACCCACATAGGCCTTATATATGTTGGCGCCGTTTTGAATCGAAACATAATCTCTTGTAATATTCAAAACTATATAATCGTCTATTCTGTCTCCCGCCTGAACAAAATAGTCCATGCTGCCGAATTTCAGTATGGCGGAAGGTTTTTCGGGGTCATACATAATGCCTGAAACCATTATGCTCATTAACTTTCTTGCAGCCTGAGCCTCGGGTGAATCAACCGAAGTATCGGGAGGCAAAGATAAATCGGCGCCGAAACTTGCAAAACCGTTCTCGTCAAACAAAGCCGAAGGCACAAACGGGTTTATTCTTCCGCCCTGCTGAACGTCAACCACGATTTTATTTTCGTCTTTTGTATCATCTTTTTTGGCTTTTTGCTTATTTGTTTTATCTTCCATCTTTGCAAGCAGAGCTTCCGTTTCGGCTTGAAGTTTTTCGGCATCTTCATCCGTATATTCTTCATTGGAAGGACCTGCCTGTGAATTTGTACCGTATGTCGCGCCGCTTAGCGAACTTAAATCGCCGCTTTCAACACTTGCAACACCCGATATATTCGGGAAAATTAAAAATGCAATTATACCCGCAAAAACAATAACCGCGCATACTGCAGCAGCAATAAGAATAACGGGGGAAGATTTTTTTCTTTCTTGAACATCTTCTTCGGGGGTATATTCTTCATCCCCCGTAGAATCAGCGACATCGGATTTTACGGGGGCAATATCATCTGTGCCCGTTTCATCGTTATCCGCAAGTAAATCCAAATCGCTTAATAAATCGGTATCGTTATCATTATTTTCAATATTTTCTTTATCGGAAGAAGAAGCAATATTAACGGAGCGTATAATATCGTCTTTATTGCCTTTTACATCAAGTAATTCAAGCAATTCTTCATCAACGATATCGGATAAATCCTCTTTTTTGGAATCTGCGTCGGCGTCATCTGGAATTGAATCCAAAACATCATTCATATCGATTTCATTTTCCGAAATATCGGATTTATCTTTTATAATATCGATATTCTCCGATTCAACGCCTGCTTCATCGGGTTCTATACTGTTTACATAAGTTTCTGCGGCAGCGCTCAAATCAAAGTCATCGTTTTCTTCTTTTTTGGGGGGTATTTCCGCTTCATTTGAAGATAATTCAACGGATTCGGTTATATTTATATTTTCTTCGTTTTGAATTATATCGTCATTATCGGCCAGCGATGAAATGTCAAAATCGGCTATGCTTGAAGCATCGGAGGGCGGAGCGTCATTTTGCTTCGTATCGTTATCGGGGTTTGATTTAATCAGGTCATCAAGATTGATGTCCCCGTCAGAACTTAATAAATCATCCCAGGATATGGCATTCGAGTCATCTTCAAGAGAAAAATCATCGTTATTATTTTTTTCAAAATCTTTTTCATCAAATTGCATTGTGGATTTCTTTCAATACCTATATTGTTGTATGGATATTTTTTTACACAAAACAGATAATTTATAATAACAGTATCTTATAATTTATCCTATTTTTCATCACTAAATGCAAAAATCAACCAAATATATTAGTCAAAATTACATCCTGTCATACTCGCCCGTATAGGTCATTTCCAGATGAGCAACATATATCGTATCGCCCTCTTTAAGACCCTTCCTGTTCAATTCGGCAAAAACCCCCATTGAATCGAGTATATTTGTCAATCTCCGCACTTGCTGGGTATTTTTGATATCTACTACGCTGACCAGCCTTCTTATTTTACCACCATCGACGGAATATGTGTTTTTGTTAAGCTTCACTACCTCAAAATCACTGTCGTCGTTATCGTCAAAACCCGTATCCTCTATAATATTCAGCTCAAATTTAACGGGCGGGATTTCATCGATTTTTTTGTAAACATAGTTTAATAATTCCCGTATGCCGCGCCCCGTTATGGCAGAAACAACAAAAACATCTCTGTTTACGGCCAAAAATTCATGCCTTAATTTTTCAATATCTTCATCATTCATAATGTCGGCTTTATTCAGCATGACAATTTGAAATCTTTTGCTTAATTCTTTTGAATATTTTTCAAGTTCAAGATTTATTTTTTTATAATCCTCAAAAGGATTTTCTTTTGACATATCTACTATATGTATAAAAAATCTGCACCTTTCGACATGTCTTAAAAATTCATACCCTAAGCCTATGCCCTGATGCGCCCCTTCAATCAGCCCCGGAATATCCGCAACGACAAAATTATTTCCGTCGGGGTTTTTAACGACACCGAGATTTGGAACAAGCGTCGTAAAAGGATAATCGGCAATTTTTGGTCTTGCGGATGAAATTCTTGAAATAAAACTGGATTTTCCGGCATTCGGCATGCCAAGAAGCCCGATATCCGCTATCAGTTTTAATTCAAGCTCCAATTCTCTTTCAACGCCCGCTTCGCCCGGTTCCGAAAATTGCGGGGCCCTTTTTTGCGGAGTTGCAAATTTTGCGTTTCCTCTTCCGCCTCTGCCGCCTTTTGCCATCATCACGGTTTTTTCGTTTTCGTTCATATCCGCAATTATGTTATCGGTTTTTAAATCTCTTACGATTGTCCCGACGGGAACTTTAACATAAACGTCTTTTCCGTCTTTTCCGTACTGGTTTTTATTCCTGCCGTTTTCGCCGTCTTGTGCCTGATAAACCGATTTATAGGTAAAATCCAATAAAGTCGTCATATTTTCATCCGCAACAAAATAAACATTGCCGCCATCGCCCCCGTCGCCCCCCATAGGGCCGCCTTTGTCGACAAATTTTTCTCTTCTCCAGGCAACGGCGCCGTTTCCGCCCCTGCCCGATATGACTTTTATTTTTACCTTATCTATAAATTGCGCCACAACTATACCTTAATCAGCCTTAAATAACTTATTCAAGTTTACCATAAAATTTTTATTAAATCCTTTTTGCGTTTGATTTTTAAAGGCAATTGAAAGACAATATTTACATGAGAAAACTTCTTTTGAAAAACATCAAAAAATATAAAAGTTTATATAAAGGCGCGCCTCTTTTTTCGACTTCAATAAGAGCGGGTTTTCAAAATTTAATTGAAGACGACATCGAAAAAAGAATTTCTCTGGATAAAGAATTTGAAATTTTCAGCCCTTCAACCTTTGTTTTTCACATCTCGGGAGATTCAATGATA